>NZ_JBQEMZ010000007.1:0-250394 GCF_052044445.1 Cellulosimicrobium sp. 22598 | reverse complement strand
GGGGGCTCAGGTGCCTCGGAGGTGAAGGCGAACTCGATGAACCCCTGACCACGCGCCGCATCTAGAAGATCCAGCGCGCGGACGCCCTGCCCGTTCAGCTCCCAGCCCGCGGAACCCGGCCCGCAGAGCGCCGCCGCGTCGGCGGCGTTCGACGCGTTCGTCCCGACAGCCCAGTTGCCCGTAGCGGACCCGGCGTTGGTCGTGTAGCGGTAGCGCGGGTTGCCGGTCAGGTCCGACGCGATGGCGTAGTCGCACTGGTGAAGGTTGACGTACCGGTTGCCCAGCGTGTCGAGCACCTCGACCTGGTCGCCGTTGAGCTCCCACGTCAGACCGTTGTTCGTCCCACCCGGCCCGCAGTCGCCCGCGGCCTTCGGCGCGTTCGCCGCGGTCGACGGGGCACCCCAGTTGCCGCCGCCCAGGTTCGTCACCCAGCGCGCCACGTCGCCGCGGCCGACGCTCGGCATCACGTAGTCGCACTCCTGGAGGTTCACGTAACGGTTGCCGAGGAGGTCCAGCGCCGCGACCTGGCTGTTACGCAGTACCCACGTGCCGCCCGCATCCCCCGCCCCACCGGCGCCACAGCTCGCCGCGGAGTCGGCGGTGTTCGACGCGTTCGTTCCGGCACCCCAGTTGCCCCCGCCGAGGTTGGTCACGTACCGGAACTGATCACGCTCGGTACCCGTGGAACTGCGCAGGACGAAGTCACACTGGTGCAGGTTGAGGTAGCGCTTGGTGCCGTTGCGCAGGGTGCCGGTCTGGGAGGCGTTGGACTCGCCGTTGAACCCGGCCGAGGGGGAGACCTGGAGGTTGTCGCCGGTCCAGACGGAGTCGGTGACGGCGACGGCCTTGGTCTCGGCACCGACGGTACCGGTGGTGACGTCGGAGCCGGGGGCCAGGACGTTGCGGGTGGTGCCGGGGACGTAGGTGAATCCGTCGGGGATCTGGGTGGTCAGGGACGTGCCCGTCACCGGGGTGTCCTTGGTGGTGTCGTAGAACAGGCGGGCCAGGACCTGCTGGCCACGCTCGGCGGTGACGGTGTCGGACCAGGTGGTCCCGCCGTCGACGGAGTAGAGCAGGTTGGACTGGGTCTGGTCACCGGTCGCAGGCGCGGCGATGGCCATGGCGGACCCGGAGAGCGCGAGCCCTCCACACAGACCAGCGATCACGGCAGCGCGCGCCGTCCTTCGCAGTGTGGTTCTCATCGAGTTCTCTTCCTGTCAGGCCGGGAGCACCTCGCCCCCGACGCCGTGCAACCACCGTCGGAGACGGAGGTCACACCAACAGACGGGAGGCCGACCCGCCGGTGACGGGGTGAGGCAGCGGGTGAGGCAGCGCGCTACGCGTCTCCGTCTCCCTGCTCTGCCGTCACCGCGTCGATCTCCGCCGCCACCCACGGTGCGATCCACGCCAGGCCGGCGCGCGTGAAGTGCACCGTGTCCAAGTACACGGCGTCGCCCTCGGGCGTCTCCTGGATGCAGGCATCATCACGACACACCTGCTCGTCGAGCTCGAGCACGTGGACGTCGGCATGGTCCTCGGCGAAAGCACGGAGCTGGGCCGTGTGGCACTCCGCCCACGCCGGCGTCACGACGTTGGTGTGCCGGCGGGACGAGGTGAAGAGCACCTGGCGACCGTCGCGCCCGGAGGTGAGGACCTCGTGCGCCGCCTCCAGCTGGCGGTCGTAGTGCGCGGCGTACTCCGCCGAGCACGCGTCCATCCACCGTCCGTCCAACTGCATGCGGGTCGCGTCCCAACCCAGGGTGACGACGACGACGTCGGGGTCGTGCTCGTCGACGGCCGCGGCCCACCGCGGCTCCCACGGGTTGCAGCCCGCTCCGGGATCCTGGTCCACGTCGCTCTCCGCCGACCGGCTCGTGTCCTGACCGAAGATGCCGCACCCGTCGAACGCGGCGTCCGTCACCGTGAACTGCCCGGGCGCGTACAGCACGAGCGCGTCCGCGACGTCGTGCCCGAGCGAGTCGCCCACGACAAGAACCCGGCGCGCGCCCTCGCCCTGCGTCGAGTCCACCAGTCTCGGCACCACCGCCACTCCACCGACCACCACCACGGCCAGAGCCGTGAACACCGTGACCCCCGCCCGGCTCCACCGGCGCAGACGGGCAGGCTCGCCGATGATGTGGTGGAGGAACGCCGCGAGCACGATCGACAACGGGAGCCCGACGATCAGCAGCACGATCGGCCGCGGGTCGGGCAGACTCTTCGAGAGCGCCCAGAGCACGGGGACGTGGACAAGGTACAACGAATAGGAGAACTTCCCGATGCCGACGAGCGGCGCCGCCCCGAGCGCACGCGCGACCACGGTGTCCTCGCGCGTGAGGGACAGGACGAGCAGACCCACCAGGAGCGCGACGACCGTCAGCCCACCCGACGCGTAGAGCCACGGCTCCCGATAGCTCGGTGTGAGGGCCGAAACGACGACGAGGGCCGTGAGCAGCACCGCGGAGAGCAGACCCCCACACCAAGAGGGGATCCGCTGGCGACGGGTCCGGACCCCGGCCGCGCGCCGCGCACCATCGGCGACGAGCGCCGCCACCACGGCACCGACGGCGAGCGCTGACCCGTGCGTGTGCGTGCCGAGATAGAGGGCGTCGGCGTTCGTCCCGTCGTACAGGAGCGCGGTGGCGAAGCCCGTCACCACCGCGAGGGCTCCGGCGAGCGTCCCGACGACGACGGGAACCCGACGCCACGCGGGGACCAGCAACAGGATCAGCACGAGGAGCGGGGGCCACACGAGGTAGAACTGCTCGGTGATCGACAGGGACCACATGTGCGCAAGGGGCCCGGGCACGCCTCCGGTCGCGTCCCAGTAGGCGTCACCGCGCAGGATCTGCTCCCAGTTGGCGAGGTAGAGCAGCGAGGCGAGCCCTTGTCGCGCGAACACGTCTGCGTCCGTCGCGCGCCCGAGCTGGGCGACGGCGAGGGCCGACGCCCCGAGGACGACGAGCAGCGGCACGATGAGCCGCTTCGCGCGCCTGCGGTAGAAGGCACCAAGGCCGACGCGGCCGCGACGCGACCGCTCGCGCAGGAGCGTCAGCGTGATGAGGAACCCGGAGAGCACCATGAACACGTCGACGCCGAACAGCCCGGCCTCGTACAGCCCGGTGTGGTAGACGACGACGGAGAGCACCGCGACGCCACGCAGCCCGTCGATGGCGCGGTAGTACGTCGACGCCAGCGGGACGTCGTCGTGATGCCCGGCACTCCTGCTCGGGACGACGTCGACCACACCCGCAGGAGCGCCGACCATGCTTCGCGTGATCGTCACCGGCGCGCGCCGTCCGACCCGCGCCGTGCCGCGCTCTCCCGCAGTGCCGCGCTCGCCCCCGAGAGTGCGGTCGCACCGCGCGATGCCGCCCAGCGCAAGCCCGCGACGACAGGGGACGGACCGCTCGGGCGGGACGCCACCAGCAGCACCACCGCAAGCAGCCCGCTCAGGACGGCGGGCACCACCGCCCGGTCGGGTGCGACGCCGACGCCGAACGCGACCGTGGCCGTTCCGAGCATGGACCCGGCGAGCAGGACGAGGGACGCCCGTGCGGCGCTCCGCGTCGACGCGACGGTGTTCGTGGACCGTGCGCGCCGGAGCCCCACCAGCGCGACGAGCGCCCAGCCGGCACCGAGGACGATGAGCCCTCCGCCCGCGAACCATCCCGTGACCGACGAGACCACCACGACGCGGTTCTCCTGGGCCCTCGGCGGCATCTGCGAATCGACGGGATAGGAACCGAGACCTGCCGGTCGAGGAGTGAGGTAGTCGCGCGCGGCGTCGTCCAGCGCGCCGACGGCCCGTCCAGGATGGGCGAGGAGGAAGGACCATACGGTCGACGGCCTGAGCACGCCGGCGTTGGCCTCTCGCTCGTCGCTGCTCTCGAACGTCGTGGGCGACGTCGTCGCGAGGTCCACCGCGCCGGGCGTCAGCCCGGTGGAACGCAGCTCCGCGGACGCCGCCTCCGGATCGAGCAGACCGCGCTGCGTCAGCATCGCCCAGGTCTCCGCGACCCGTGCCCGCTCCGACTCGCCGGCGACGGCCCAGACGGCCGGTGCGACCAGTGCGAGGACGGCGGCCACGGCCACCCCGTGGTGCAAGAAGCGCGCCGCCCACCGTCGACGGTCAATGCGGCTCCCGCGTCGCCACCACACGATCGCCACGTAGATGGCCACCGGCACCGCCAGCACCGCGGTCGTCGACCGCGCTCCGGTGACCAGGGCTGACCCGAGCACGGCGACCACCAGACCGGCCCACGCCCGCGGACCCCGGGAGTCCACCAGGACGAGCCCGGCGGCGAGCAGGAGCACGCCCAGCACCGCCGTCGACTCGGCGTAGAGCGACCCCGCGAACCCGACGAACGCCGCGTCAGCCACTACGAGCAGCAGACCCGTCGCGACGACCACCTGGCGGCGCACCGAGCCGCCGATCACGAGCAGGACGAGGGCGACGAGAAGGCCGCAGGCCGCCGCGTAGAGCAGCGAGACGAGCCGCAGGTCGACGACGTCCTGGCCGAGGAGCCCGGCCACCCACCGGAACGCTCCCGCGAGCCACGTCACGCTGCTCGCGTGCGAGGGGCACCCCTCGCTCCCGGTGGCCGCCTCGCCGACGGACCAGCGCAGGATCGCGAAGTCGAAGAAGCGGGGGCCGCCCGCCGTCTCTGCCGTGAGCCCGGTCTGGCAGGCGTACCGGACGGCGCCACCGTCGTCGGCAAGCCCGATCGGGCCAGGCACGAGCGCGCGGACCGCGAAGAGCAGCGACACGATCCCTCCGAGGAGGACCGCGAGGACCCGGGGGCGGTCGGCCTCGACGCCGGGATCGGTGCGGACGTGCCGCCGTGAGCTCTCTGTGGTCGGGTCGGTGCTGCGTGCCTCGTCAGGCTCGATGAGGCTCCAGGTCGTCGTCATGCCCCGACTGACGAAGCGCCCGGCCGGACGTGACGGGCGGTCCTGCTCGGGCATGCCAGGCGTTCAGCCAGCGGTCGCGACGACGGGCTGAGCGCTCGGCCCGTCGACGGCGGCTGCACCTTCGCGCACGCGGGCGGTCTTGTCCCAGGACGTCTCGCCACGCAGGATGCGGGCCAGTGCCTTCCAGACGCACGCGAACGACAGGTAGTTCATGAGGATGAACGAGTTGCCCATGAGCAGGCTCTTGAGCACTCCCCACCGCTTGTCCCGCCGGTAGTACACCCACCCCGTTGCGAGAGCCGGCAGGAAGGCGAAGAGGTAGAACACCGTCGCCAGCACGATCACCGCGACACTGTCACCGCCCGCGACGACGGCGATCTGGTCCCAGTTCAGCCCGAGCATGAGGAGGCAGTAGTGGAAGAGGATCGACCACGGGAGGTCGAGCACCCACGGGACCAGGCAGTACGACGTGAGCTCGAGCGCCTTCGCGTTGCTCAGGTCACGGGCGCGCCAGATCTCCGGGACACGTTTGATCGCCATCATGTGCCCCTGGTACCAGCGGGTGCGCTGCTTGACGAGCAGGGGGAGCTTCTCCACCGCCTGCTGGTCGACCGAGGCGTGCGGCGTGGTCTGCAGCTCCCACCCCTTCAGCGCGAGCGTGATCGCGAGATCGAGGTCCTCGGTCAGCGACGCGGACCACGGCCTCTCGCCCGCGTCGTCCAACGCCGACAACCGTGCGAACTGCCCGTTGCCGCCGAGGCTGACGGTGCCTGTCGCCTGGCGCCCGAACTGCGTCACCGCGGCGATACCCCAGAACTGGTAGTCCTGGTACCGGGTGAGGAAGGAACCCCGGTTGCGGATGCGCACCTGGAGCTGCACGCCCCCGACGTTCTCGTCCTCGAACAGCGGCAGGACATGGTCGAGAGCGTGGTCCGAGAGCCGCCCGTCGGCGTCCATGACGCAGACGACGACCTTCCCGGGGTCCAGGCCCCGCGCCGCCACGTCGTCGCGGACCCACGCGATCCCGTTGTTCAGCGCCTCGCCCTTGCCCCTGCGCGCCTCCGGGAGCACGCGGCGCAGGACCCGGACCCGATCTCCCCCCGCCTCCTCGGCGCAGCGGGCCGTGTCGTCGTCGGAACCGTCGTCGATGACCAGGGTGGTCGTGCCGTCGAGGAGCGTCAGCGCCGAGACGGTCTGCCCGATCACCGCGTCCTCGTTGAGGCAGGGGACGAGGAAGTAGACGTCGAGGCGCTCGTGCGCCCGCGAGTCGCGCGACCCGTAGGTCGCCTGGCCCTGCACCCCGAGGCTCGCCCGCGCGCGGCGCAGCTGCACGAGGCCCGAGCCCATCAGGAGGATGAAGTAGACCATCGAGATGCTGATGACGACCCGCGCGAGGATGTCGAGGACGACCATCACGGCTGCTCACCACGGGCTCCGCGCGTCCTGCGACCACGCCGGCCGAAGAACCCGAGCCGGAAGAAGAGCACGAGCGCGACCGTGAGCCCACCGAGCATGAGCGCCGAGCCGAGCGTGTCGTGCACCCACTGGAACACCTCAGCCCCCCAGCGCACGATCGAGAGCACCATCACCTCGACACGGACGACGTTCAACAGCTCGAGGAAGAGTCCCGCTCCCAGGGTCGCGAGCACGATCCTGGCGACGCTCGAGCGCCCTGTGGCCAGCACGAACGCCGCGATGATCGCGAGCGGCACGAGGAAGTAGAGCGCGCTGCAGTCGGGGGTGATGCGCAGCGCGAACCACGTGGCGTCGTCGCCCGCGACCCGCTCGAACGCGAGGACGGGCTCGTACGTCATGACGCGTACCTCGCGCGCGAAGACGAGACCGGTGACCTCGCCCGCGAGGCGTGCCTCAAGCTGACGGAACGCCTGCGCATGCAGGATCGCCGCCACGGAGCCGACGGCGAGCGCCACGGCGAGCGTCCACCGCACCGTCCGGTCGAAGGCACGCGAGACGCTCCTCGGCACGAGCGGTACGGTCGCCTCCGCGGCGCTCACGGATCAGCCCTCGACCCCGGCGACGGCGTCACGTCGACGGCGCGAGGTCCGCAGCAGCAGCAGACCTCCCACGACGAGCGCCATGGCGAGCGCGACGTAGGCGAACGTCGTGGCACCCGTCACTGCGAGCGCACCGGCACCCGCGGTGGCCCCACTGATGCCGGTGCTGATTCCAGGGGTGTTGTACATGGACTGCCCTTCCGTAGAGCCGGGCGGGACGCCCTGCGCGGATTCGAGTCGCGACGGACGTGGAGCCCGTCGCTCGGGGGTACAGACGGGGGATCTCGGAGCCCGGTGATGGGGCATTGATGTGATGTACGTCACATAGAGTTGCTCGAGCGTCGGCGGCGTCTGTCCAGACATGGCCCGGAAGAGCTCAGCCGCGGAACCGACCCGTCCCTCGCGGGAGATCGTCGCTCCCTGGTCGTGGGGCAGCGGTCCGCGAACCTTCGCACCACCCACCCACGTGGTGCTCCGCGCCATCCGCACCGACGACTACGAGGAGCTGCGCGGCTGGGAAGCGCCGGTCGTGACGTGGAAGCCGCCGACGCCCCGGCGACAGCGCCGGACAGCACGCCTCCTCGCCGTGCTCAGCGTGTGCTGCGTCCTCGGTGGCCTGCTCGTGCTGGTCATGCTCGTCGTCTCGGCGTGGTAGAAGAGCTCGACGAGTGACACTGCTCCCGCCCGCCTGGTCCGGGCGGCTGCCCCGGACTACGTCTTGAGCAGTCTCTGCACGAGCCGTCCGAGCCCACGCGAGTCGTCCGGGAGGGCCTCGACACCGACCCGGACAGGCACCCTCAGCGAACCTGCCGTCCATCGTGCAAGCTCGTCTCGCACACGGGTCGCAACGACGTTCCGCGTGGTGTCCGGATCCTCGCAGGGGACGCGCCAGGCAACCACCAGGGCGACGCCGTCCACGTAGCAGGCGGGTGCGGGCGGAGGGAACACGCGGCGCAGAGACTCCCCGAGTGCGAGGTCGCGCTCCCACCTGTCGAGGGGGACCGACGAACCGGCCCGGCCGTCGACCACCACGACGATCGGCACGTCGCCCTCCCGGCCGTGGCGATAGGAGGCGACGACCGCGCCACAGCCGCTCAGGAAGTCGTCCACCGTCCCGAGACCGCTCAGGCTCCCGTGCGCTGCCGCCCCGCCCAGCATGCCCGACGTCCGCTCCCACCCGTCGGCGAGAGCCGCGACGACGGGGCCGGGCAGACCTGCGCCGCCCAGGGAGTACAAGACCGCCAGATCCCGGATCCCGTCGGCGATACCGACCCCCGCGTTCGCGCGAGCGATGCCGAGGGCTCGCGCAGGCCCGGTGACGTCCCGGCCTCCCAGGTGCGCGGCAGCCACGTGGACCACCGCGGGGACCGCCCAGTCCGCGAGCGCGTCCCAGCCCGCTGCGAACGTCGCCGCGCGCCACCTCTCGCACAGCTCGTCGAGCGGCGCGCCTGCCCCGGTCGTGGTCATCGTGGAGAAGGACGTCCGCGGACCCGTCTCATGACGGACCGGGACCGACACGTCGCTCGCCCGCCGAATCACCCTCTCCTGCCGCGCGCAGGCCACGCTCGCGCGTTTCCCTGAACAGGTGACCCTCGACACCGGGTCGCCCTCGCTCACGGCGCCCCTCTCGGACGAGCAGCTCGTGGCCAGGCTGCGCGAGGGCGACGACGACGCGTTCGCTGCGCTCTACCGCTCTCACCGACCGTACGCACTGGTCGTGGCCAGGGCGCTCGTCGGCCCGTCCTGGGCCGACGACGTGGTCGCCGAGTCCTTCACGGCCCTCCTGGGTGTGATCCGCGCCGGACGCGGTCCGTCACGGCACGTGCGGGCCTACCTCCTGACGATCGTGAGACGCGTCGCGTGGTCCACGCTGCGGTCCCAGGACCGCGTCCGGGCGACGGACCTGCACCGGCTCGACGGGACCCACCACGATCCAGACGTTCTCTTGGACGAGATCGAGCGACATCGCGTCCTCGACGCGTTCGCCGCTCTCCCGGCACGATGGCAGAAGGTGCTCTGGCACATCGAGGTCCTGGGCGCTTCGCCCGCAGAGTTGGCCGACGTGCTCGGGATCAGCCCCAACGCCGTGTCGTCCCTCGCGCGGCGGGCGCGGCAACGCCTCCGACACGCCTATCTGCGCCACCACGGGCAGGTGACGACGGAGCCCTAGCCGGGGCCGACCGGCGCCGTCATCGATGTTGCTTCGTACCTGCCGCCGAGGCCGCGTTCACGCCGCGCCGGACCGCTCCCCGGCTCGCCGCGACGAGACCGAGCTGCTTCGCGCGCATCACCGTCTCCGCACGCGTGTGGGTGCCCAGGCGACGGTAGATCTCGCGGATCTGAGTCTTCACCGTGTTGTGCGAGACGTAGAGCCTGCGGGCGATCTCGGGGCCGCTCAGCCCGTCGACGACGAGCTGGAGCACGAGGAGCTGACGCTCGGGCAGCAGGACCGTCCCGCCCTCGGGCGAGGCCCGCCGCCCAAGCTCCGCCACCGGCTCCAGCTCGGCACGCTCCGCACCGTCGACGTCCGCGAGCAGGAGGTCCATCGCCTCAGGAGAGGCCCACCGGAGCTCGAGCAGCGCGTTCGCCCGGCGCGCAAGGCCCCACGCCCGCCGCATCTCCGCGCGGGCCTGGTCCTTCTCTCCCAGCGCCACGAGTGCGCTGGCCGTGACGGCGAGGCCCTCGATGCGAGCCCCCGTCGTCAGCCGGGCCCTCTCGCCGAGCCTCGCGACGCGACGGAACGCCTCGACCAGGCTCCCGCTCGCCACGAGCGCATGGGCGTTGACGACGTCTCGGACCGGCGCGGACCGCGGGAGGGTGTCGGCGACGCGGATGGCGGCTGCACCGCGACCCGCCACCAGGTGCAAGCGAGCGACGTCCTGCACGACCAGGAAAGGTGCGCGCCGCTCGCTCGCGTCGGGCTCGACCGCCATGCCTCTCCTCGCGGCATCCGCCACCAGGACGTCGAGCGCGAGATCCGGAGTACCGCTGAGCTCGGCCATCACCGCCATCACATGCCTCCGCACGAACCAGAGGTCACCGCCCGGCCTCTCGATGCTCCTCCCGAGCGACGCCTTGGCCTCGTCGATACGGCGACCCTCCAGGTGGACCAGCGCTGCGACGACCGACGGGACGTCCCCCCCGCACCCGCGCCACCAGGCGGGCGGGGCCGGCAAGGACCGCGACTCGCGCACCCACTCGTCCGCGGCCACGAGATCACCACCACACGCCTCCGCGACCGCCGCCAGCTCGCACGCCACGGCAGCGACGGAGAGCGCACCCGAGCGTGTGGCCCGCTGCGAGGCCGAGTCGGCGAACGCTGCCGCGACCCGGACCAGACCTGCGCAGAGCGCGCTCATCGACGCCTGCAGCTCGAGCAGCACTGCCGCGCCGATCGACCGCGGCGCGCCGCGGTCGGCACCGAGATCGTCGAGCGCACCCTGTGCCGCCTGCAAGGACTTGTCGTACAGGCCGGCGCGGCGCAGGAGTGCGACCCGACAGAAGGCGTCCAACGCCCGCGCTTCAGGCGATGCGGTCGTCGGCGCGACGGCCTCGGCAAGAGGCTCGTCGTGCTCGTCGAGCGACTCGATGCGGCCGATCGTGGGTCGTATCGCCGCGCGCAGGATGCGGAGTCGGCCCGGGATGCTCTCCGGACATCGTTCGACGGCGCTGCGCCACAGCTCGTCGAAGCCCGGCCCGGAGCTGACGGCGAGCAGGTCGGGCCAGGTCGCGACCAGCGCGCGGTCCACGACTCCGGGCTCTCTGGAGTCGAGCGCCCGCGAGAGGGCCGCCCACGTGGCCCCCCGGGCGACGTGAGCGTCCACACGCTGCTGGAAGCGGCGCACGTAGCCGGCCGGATCCAGATAGCGCAGGTGCGAGAGCAGGCTCTGCCGCATCCTGGGCTCGTACTCGAGCACGCCCGCGTCAGCGCCCACATGACGGTAGAGGATCCCCCCCTCGACGAGTCGCCGAGCCGTCGAGCGCGCGTCCGGCACCGCCGTCAGGTCGTCGAGCTCGTCCACCTGGAGACGACGCTCGACGCAGGTGTCGAGGAGGAAGGGCATGATCTCCGGAGGCACGAACGACCCCAGAGCTCGCGTCGTCTCTCGACGGACGACGGCGGGGACCGCGTCGTGGAGATCGACTCCTCCCGAACCGCCCGAACCCAGGTCGGCCACCGCGGTGACGATCGACGCCGGGTAGCCGCCAAGTCCGTCGGTGACGAGCCCCGCCACCTCCTCGGTGATCTCGATCCCTCGCACCCGGGCGAAGCGCACCGTGTCCTGCGCGCTCCATGCGAGCGCAGCCATGCCGACCTCGACCATGCCTGTGCCCCGCCGGACGGGCGTGGGACCGACGGTGCTCAGCACGACCGCCCGTGCCCCGAGAGCGACCGCCGCCGCGCAGGCCGCGTCGATGAGGCCTGCATGGCCTGCACGGACGTCGTCGACGACGACGGTCACCGGGCCCAGAGCGCGGAGCAGCGCCCCGAGGCGCCCGGGTCCCGCGCCGTCGAGATCGGTGGACCCCGTGGGCCGGAGCACGTACCGCACCTGGTCGAGAACGCGGTCCGCGAGCTCTCCGGCACCGATGCACCGCCGCGCCGGGTCGCTCGCGGACGCCGAGAGCCAGACGATCACCTGGCCCTCGGCGAGCGCGGCCCGCGACCACCGTGCGACCGACACGGTCTTCCCGAAGCCGCGCGCGGCGCGGACCAGGACGTGACGGGTGGTGCTCGTGAGCGTGTCGTCAAGGAGCGGACGCTCGATCGCCGCAGAGGTCGTCGCCAGACGCGGGAGCAGACCGCGAAGCGCCGCTTCCACCTCGGCCCGTCCCGCGCCGCCCGCCTCTTCCCGACCGGTCAGCACCTGCTGCCACCCGCTGATCGAGGGTGAACCCTGCTCTCGCTGTCGTCCGCCGTCTCTCGCCTCCGCCACCGCTCCATACCTCTGACAGACGTCGGTCGGCCGGAGTCACGACGGGTGATCCGTCATGCGCCCGGCACAAGGACGCAGGGCGACACGGTTACCGCGCGCCCTACGTCTGCCCCGATACAACCTCACGGACCGGCGAAGTCAGGAGGTACGGAGGGTGATCCTGAGGGTGACCACAGGACGGAGCGACGGCCCGACCTCACGGGAACCGGCTCCCGCTCAGCCCTCGCGGAGGCGCACGAGGCGGCGCCCGGCAACGAGCAGGACACCGGCCAGGAGCAGCGCACCGGACGCCGCCGCGACCGGCACCGTCTCAAGCCCCGTCGCCGCCAGCTCTCCCTTCTCCGCGGGCTGCGCCGCACCAGGTATGGCGTCCGTGGTCGGCTCGGCCACGACCATGTCGACGGGCTGCGACGGCACGACAGGCTCCGCCGGATCGCTCGGGTCCGCCGGGTGCGTGGGCTCGGCCGGACCTGTCGGTTCGGCCGGGTCTGTCGGCTCGGCCGGGTCTGTCGGCTCGGCCGGGTCTGACGGCTCGACCGGATCCGACGGCTCAACCGGGTCTGACGGCTCAACCGGGTCCGACGGCACGCTCGAGCAGACGGGATCCTGGCCGCCTTCACCGAAGTGCTCGTCGTAGTGGGCGACCTGGACCCACGTGATGCAGTAGTCGTCCGAGTGGACGAGCGCCGACCACGGGAGGAAGCTCGAGCCGACGAACCGGCCCGACGGCTGGTCGTTGAGCGTCTCGAAGTGGATGCCGACCGACCGCTCGGCGCCCTCGACCGTGTAGCGGACGTTCACGTGGCCACCGTCCGGGAACGCGTCACCCGCGGGGAGATAGAGCCCTTCCGGGGCCACGCGGTAGGGCGTGGGCGAGTCGGACCCGCCAGCGAGCGCGGGTGCCGCGGACAGGCTGAGGATGAGGGCAGCGCCGAGCATTGCCCCCGATGCGATACGCATGGGACTGTGAGGTCCTTCCTTGAGAGGGAGAGATCTGCCCGGTTCGTACTCCGCCAAGAGGGGCCGGGCAGATCGCATGTCAGAGCGGGTCGACCACGCCTTTCGACGGTAGACCTGAACGACCGTCCAGTTGAGCGCTCCTGAGAGCCACGGCGCGCATCGTCGCAGGCGAGAGCATGCTTGCCGGCCCCACCCGTGATACCACTCACAGCATCCTTCACCCGCGGTCACCCCCGGGGTCACCCCGTTGCGATCGCACTCACACCGTGTTCTCGCCGTCCAGGGACGCGGACACCGGCCCACGTCCCCGAACGTCTCGGCACCCCCGGGCAACGCCATCCCGTCTCACGTGACGGGCACCCTCGACCGTATGCCGGATGGCCCGTAGGATCGTGGCAACCATCCAGAGCGGTCGAGAGTCCTGGCTCGACGACACCGCAGCAACCCGCCGACGGAAGCCTCCCGAGGACAAAGGTGCTAACGCCAGGGTCGATGGAGTGACGCATGACCTCAGAGGCATCCTTCGCGCACCGTCCGGGCACGTGCCCGACGGCGGTCGCGCCCTTCCGTGTCCCGGCGCCGCGTGCCGTGGCGCGCCCCGGCGAGGCGACGTCGTGAGCGTCGCGGACGCCGTCGGGCAGGCGCACGGCGGGGCGGCACGTCCCACGGTCTCGTTCGAGCTCATGCCCCCGCGGCGCCCGGACGCGGCGCCCAAGTTCTGGGAGACGGCACGCCGTCTCGTCGCGACGCACCCCGACTTCGTGTCCGTGACGTACGGCGCGGCGGGCACCGACCGCGCGACGGCTCGCCACGTCGTCGGCCGCCTGCTCCAGGGCACGCCCGTGCTGCCGATCGCGCACCTCACGTGCGTCGGGGCGTCGCGCGAGGACGTCGAGGAGGTCATCTCCGACTTCCTCGACGAGGGCGTGCGGAGCTTCCTCGCGCTGCGGGGCGACCCGCCGCGCGACCAGCCGGACTGGCAGCCCGCGCCCGACGGCGTCCGGTCGTCGACCGAGCTCGTCGCGCTCCTGCGCGAGGTCGAGGCGTCGCGGTGCGCGGCCGACCCGGCCGCGGCCCTGCGCGGCGCGGCCCGGCCGCTGACGATCGCCGTCGCGACGTTCAGCGACGGCAACCCCGCCGCCGGCACGACGCGCACCCAGGAGGTGCGCCGCCTGTTCCAGAAGCAGCAGGCCGGCGCGAGCTTCGCGATCACGCAGCTCTTCTACGACGCGTCGTCGTACACCGACTTCGTCGCCGAGGCCCGCGCGGCCGGCGTGACGATCCCCATCCTCGCCGGGCTGCTGCCCACGACGGAGCCCGCACGGCTCCGCCGCGTCGAGGAGCTCACGGGCGTGCGCGCGCCCCAGCACCTGCTGGACGCGCTCGACGCCCTGCCCGACCCGGAGGCGCAGCACGCCTACGGGATCGCGTACTCGGTCGACCTCGCGCAGCGCGTCCTCGACGCGGGCGCGCCCGGTCTGCACGTGTACACGTTCAACAAGCACCGCGCCGCTCTTGACCTGCTCGAGGGTGTCCACCTCGGCGGCGGGTCGCGCGGGACCGGGGGCAGCGCCAGCGCTGCCGCCGCCCCGCTCGTCCCGGACCTGGCCAGCGGGCCGTGGGTCACCGGCACCTCCCTGCCCCCGACGAGCGCCGCCACGCACGGCACGCCCGTCTGACCGGTCCTCCGGACCAGCAAGAGGTTTCGATCATGGCCACTTCCGTACCCTCCCCTACCCAGATCCAGGCCGGATTCCCCGCCGGCACCGTGCTCGGCTACCCCCGCATCGGGCGCCGCCGCGAGCTCAAGAAGGCCGTCGAGGCCTTCTGGGCCGGCAAGACGTCGGCCGACGAGCTCGAGGCCACGGCCCGCGAGCTGCGCCTCGCGACCGTGCGCCGGCTCGTCGAGCTCGGCCTCGGCGCCGACGACGCGTCCGTCCCCGGGTCGTTCTCCTACTACGACCAGGTGCTCGACGTCGCCGCCTCGCTCGGGGCGATCCCGTCGCGGTTCGCGTCGCTCCTCGGCACCGGGCCCGACGACGCGGGCCGCCTCGACCTCGCGGGCTACTTCACCGTCGCGCGCGGCCAGGGCGACGACGCCCCGCTCGAGATGACCAAGTGGTTCGACACGAACTACCACTACCTCGTGCCCGAGATCGGCCCGGACACCCCGATCCGGTTCGTGGACGACCGCATCGTGCGCGAGTTCGTCGAGGCCAAGGAGGCGGGCGTCGTCACGCGACCCGTCGTCGTCGGGCCGGTGACGTTCCTCGCGCTGTCCAAGGCCGCCGACGACGCTGCGTCGTCGGCCGCAGGCTTCCGCCCGCTCGACCGCCTCGACGACGTCGTCGCCGCCTACGCCGACCTGCTGCGCGCGCTCGCCGCCGCCGGCGCGCCGTGGGTCCAGCTCGACGAGCCGATCCTCGTCACCGACTCGGTCGACGTGCCGTTCACGGAGCTCGCGGCAGCGGTGGAGTCGGCCTACCGCACCCTCGCGACGGACCTCCGCCCTGTGCCGAACCCGGGGTCGCTCCCCACGGAGTCCTCCGGCTCGGGAGAGATCACGGGCTCGGCGCAGGGGGCGCGGCCCGCGATCCTCGTCGCCGCGCCGTTCGGGGGGCTGCAGGCCGGTGCCGAGGACGACGGCGGCGACGCGCGGGACGGGCTCGCGCTCCTCGCGGGCACCGACGTGGAGGCGATCGCGATCGACCTCGTCAAGGGCGCCGTCCCGACGGCGGCCGACGGCGGCGTCCCCGGCCTCGCCGGGAAGACGCTCGTCGCGGGCGTGATCGACGGGCACAACGTGTGGCGCGCGGACCTCGCGGCGAAGCTCGACGTCGTCGACGCGCTCCAGACGCTGGGTGCCGGTGCGGTCGCCGTCGGGACGTCGACGTCGCTGCTGCACGTGCCGCACGACGTGGAGGACGAGGTGTTCGCCGAGCCGGGGACGGCGTCGGGCACGACGCTCGACCCGCGCCTGCGCGACTGGCTCGCGTTCGCGGACCAGAAGGTCGGCGAGGTCGCGACGCTCGCCCGCACGCTCACGGAGGGTCGCGACGCCGTCGCGACGGAGATCGAGGCGTCCCGCGCGGCGGTGGCGTCGCGCGCGGAGGCGAGCGGCGTCGTCGTGCCCGCGGTGCGCGAGCGCGCCGCCGCGCTGACCGACGCGGACTTCGCGCGCGGCGACTACGCCGAGCGCGCGGCCGCGCAGCAGGAGCGTCTGAACCTGCCGCCGCTGCCGACGACCACGATCGGCTCGTTCCCGCAGACGCCGGAGATCCGCCGCGCCCGCGCGCTGTGGACGAAGGGCGAGCTCTCGGACGCGGACTACACGGCCGCGATGCGCGAGGAGATCGCGCGCGTCGTCGCGCTCCAGGAGGAGCTGGGCCTCGACGTCCTCGTGCACGGCGAGCCCGAGCGCAACGACATGGTGCAGTACTTCGCGGAGCACCTCGACGGGTTCGCCGTCACGGCGAACGGCTGGGTCCAGTCGTACGGCTCGCGCTGCGTCCGCCCGCCGATCCTGTGGGGCGACGTCACGCGGCCTGCGCCGATCACGGTCGAGTGGTCCGCGTACACGGCGTCGCTCACCGAGAAGCCGGTCAAGGGCATGCTCACCGGGCCGGTGACGATCCTCGCGTGGTCGTTCGTGCGCGACGACCAGCCGCTCGGCGACACCGCGAACCAGGTGGGCCTCGCGCTGCGCGACGAGATCGCGGACCTGGAGGCCGCCGGCATCGGGATCGTCCAGGTCGACGAGCCCGCGCTGCGCGAGCTCCTGCCGCTGCGCAAGGCCGACCAGCCCGCGTACCTCGACTGGTCGGTCGGCTCGTTCCGGCTCGCGACGTCGGGCGTGGAGGCGGCGACGCAGATCCACACGCACCTGTGCTACTCGGAGTTCGGCGAGGTCATCGGCGCGATCGACGGCCTCGACGCGGACGTGACGTCGGTCGAGGCGGCGCGCTCCCGCATGGAGATCGTGCCGGAGCTGCGCGACGCCGGGTACGCGCGCGGCATCGGGCCGGGCGTCTACGACATCCACAGCCCGCGCGTGCCCTCCGCCGAGGAGGTCACCGAGCTGCTGGAGCTCGCCGTGAAGTCGATCGACCCGACGGTCGTGTGGGTCAACCCGGACTGCGGCCTCAAGACGCGTCGCTACGAGGAGACCGTGCCGTCGCTCGAGCACCTGGTCGCCGCGGCGAAGGCGGTCCGCGCCACGCTCGGCTGATCCCCGCACACGCCGGAGGCCGGGTCCCGTCGAGACCCGGCCTCCGCGTCGTGTCGGTCAGCGCTCGGTCGTGCCCGTCCCCGCCATCGGGAGGGCGAACGCGAGCGTCGCGGCGAGGAGCCCGCCGACGAAGAGCCACACGCCGCCGTCGACGCCGGACATGCCCGACCCCATGAGGACCAGGCCCCCGACGAACAGCGCGAACGAGACGACGAACCGCGCCAGCGCGCCCGCGTGCCCGGGGATGTCGCGGCCTTCCGTCCCGGTGGGGAGGGGGCTGTCGGCCGCCTGCTCGCTGGTCGTGGTCATGGCGTTCTCCTTCTGAGGTCGGTGCGTGGGCCCGGGCGTCGTCGTCGGCGACGATCAGTCCAGGTAGTTCTCCACCGTACCGGGGTCGCGCACGGTGGCCGCATCCGGGTCGCTCCCGAACTCGCGGGCCGCGTCGCGCTGGCGCAGCAGGTCCCAGCACTGGTCGAGCTCGACCTCGATCGCACGCAGTCGCTCGTGCTCCTGCCCGCCGGTGATCTCGCCGTGCGCGAGCTGCTCGCGGAGCTCGCGCTCCTGCGCGACGAGGTCGCTGATCGTCCTGCGGATGCCGCCGTCGGTCGCCATGCGGTCCACGGTATGCCCGACGGCGCACGCGCGCCCGTGAGGGCGGGCGCCGGGCGGGCGCGGTGTCGGCGGCACGGCCTAGGCTCGCCGCCATGACGACGACGATCGGCCGCACGGTCCTGCTCTGCCACGACCTCGACGCGAGCGCCGCGTTCTGGGCGGACGGGTTCGGGTTCGGCACGCTGTTCCGCGGCGAGACCGACGGGTTCCCGCTGCTGCACGTCGGGCCCGGCCGCGTCGACGAGCCCGGGCTGTGGCTCGTCCCGCTCCCCGACGGCGGCACGCCCCTCGTGCGCCACGGGCTGCCGAACCTCGTCCTCTACGTCGACGACCTCGACGCGACCCTCGCGCGGCTCGCCGCCGTGGGGATCGAGCCGTTCGTCGGGCCGGACTCCGACGCCGAGTCCGGGGACCGGTTCGCGCACGTCCACGACCCGGACGGGCACCGGATCGTCGTCGTGCAGCTCGGTCCGGCGGCCGACCCCGCGTAGGGGCTACCGGGCCTGCACCCACGTCGCGTCGTCGGCGAGGATCGTCACCTCGTCGTCGTCGACCACGAGGAAGCCGCCGCCGATGCGCAGCTCCGCCGTCGGACGGTCCGGGGTCCGCAGCCGCACGCGCCCCGCCGCGAGGGTCGCCGCGACGGGCTGGTGCCGCGCGAGGATCCCCAGCGTGCCCGACACCGACGGCACCGTGACGCTGCGCGCCGGGCCCGACCAGAACACCCCGGACGGCACCACCACCTCGACGGACACCAGGCGCTCCCCCACGGGTACGGCGGTCTCGGACGGTGACGGCGCGACGGGCACGGAGGATCCTCCTCGACGACGGGTGGCGGAGCCTCCGAGTCTCGCGCCCGCGAGCGTCCCGCCGCGTCGTCTTTCGTCCCTCTCCGGGCGCCGGAGGTCACCGGTCGCGACATCGCCGAACCCGGGGTTCCTCCCCACGCGGAGCGCATCCTGGGGAGGAACCCCGGGTTCGGCGACGACCGGTCTCGCCGTGCGAGGGGGAATCACGTTGACGACGGCGGTGTGCGAGGCGCACCATCGAGGGTGACGGTTGCCGAGGGCAGCCGTTCGTCGTGCCGGTCGGGCACGGCCACGGTTCAGGTCGCGCCGGACGGGCGCACCGCACGGGACGAGGAGACGCGGATGCACAGCACCGCAGGCTGCGAGGTGGCCATGGCGGCCTGCTCGGGCACCCTCCCCTCCCGCACCGTCACCCGCTGAGACCACCCTCCGGACGCCGACAAGGCGCCCCGCCCCGTTGGGTGCTGGGTATTCGTCGTCACGACGCGTTCCTGACGACACCTCCCCCGCACCGAGCAGGTCTTGGCGACGGCGGTAGCGGGCATGCCGTCCTCCCCGCCTTCCCCGCCTCGGACGAGCGCCGTCGTCGTGCGGCCACCGCGACCCCGCGTCGCGGTGAGCCGGCCGCCTGCGCCGCCGCACGCCGTCGGGCAGGGTGGGTCCGTACCGACACGGAAGCCCTGAACCCATGAACCCCCTGACCGAGAAGCAGATCCGCGCGTCGTTCGTCAACGCCTCGAAGCGCGAGGCCGCGCAGGCGACCCTCCCCGAGCTCGACTCGCTCGACTGGGACCGCCTCGACTACCTCGGGTGGCGCGACCGCAAGGCGCCGCTGCTCGCGTACGCCGTCGTCGAGGTCGACGGCGAGCCGCGCGGCGTCCTGCTGCGCTCCACCGACGCCAAGACGGGCGGCATGCGCAAGCGCGCCGTCTGCGCGTGGTGCGAGGACGTCGTCGTCACGGACGACGTGAGCCTCTACGTCGCGCGGCGCGCCGGCGCCGCCGGGCGCCGCGGCAACACCGTCGGCACCCTCATCTGCACCCACTTCCTGTGCTCGCAGAACGTGCGCCGCACACCGACCCGCACCGAGATCGGCGACGACGAGTCGATGCGCGAGCTGTTCGTCGAGCTCCGCGTCGACGGCCTCCGCGAGCGCTCCGCCCGCTTCGTCGCCGAGGTCATGCGCGACGCCTGACGCACCACGGCTCTCCCTCGGCCCACCAGACCTCTACCTCGGCAGACCAAGGCTCTACCTCGGCAGACCAGGGCTCTACCTGGGGCCTACCAGGGCTCTACCTCGGCGGCGCGGAGGGTGAGCCGGACGCCGAGGGCGAGGGCGGAGCGGGGGTGTGACGGGTCGTGGTGGGTCTGGCGGGAGCCGCGAGGGACGAGCGGCGGATGGAAGACCCGTCGCGCCCCCGCGGAGCCCTCGCCCGGACTGAACCCTCGGAACCGTCCCGCCACGACGGCCACCAGTTCCATCGCCCGAGAAGCGTCATGGTCGCCGGGAGGAGGAGGCCGCGCACGACGGTCACGTCGAGGAGCACGGCGACGGCCATGCCGACGCCGACCTCCTTCATCGCGACGAGCTCGCCCGCCGCGAAACCGAGGAACACGATGCCGATGGCGACGGCGGCCGTCGTGACGACCGGGCCGGTCGCGGTGATGCCGCGGAGCACGGCCCGGTCGTTCGCGGCGCGCAGGTCCTCCCCGGGCGTGCGGGCGCGCCACTCCTCGGCCGTGCGCGCGAGGAGGAACACCTCGTAGTCGGTGGACAGGCCGAACACGAGCATGCCGATGAGCAGGGGCGTCGTGACGTCGAGCGCGCCCCACGGCTCGAACCCGAGCAGCGAGGCCCCGACGCCGTGCTGGAACACCGAGACGAGGACGCCGAGCGTCGCGGCGAGCGTGAGCAGGTTCATCACGAGCGCCTTGAGCGGCACGACGAGCGAGCCGGTGAGCAGGAAGAGGAGCACGAACGTCGCGAGCACGACGACGCCCGCGGCGAGCGGGAGGCGCTGCGCGAGGTGCTCCTGGGTGTCGACGACCTCGGCGGCCGGACCGGCGACGTGCACGTCGAGGTCGCCCGTGTCGATCGCGCGGATCGCGCGCAGCAGGTCCTGGGCCTCGGCGGCGGTCGCGTCGCCGCCCTCGCCGACGTCGGGCGTGACGTCGACGACGAGGACCTCGGACGGGTAGTCGGTGTCCTGCATCGCGTCCTCGACGCCCGGCAGGGCCGCGACGCGGTCGAGGTAGGCGGAGGCGGCCTCGTCGCCGCGGGGCGCCTCGACGAGCACGGTGATCGGGGTGACGCCGAGGTCGGCGAAGCGCGACGTCGACGCGTCGGCGGCGAGGCGCGCCTCGGCGTCGGCGGGCAGGGAGTGGACCTCGGAGCTGCCGAGCGTCATCGAGCCGAGCGGCGCGGCGAGCGCGAGGAGGAGGGCGGTCGCGCCGAGCGTGACGAGCACGGCGTGCCGCTGGGCGGTGCGCGCGAGGCGCCCGAGCGTCCCGGCCCCGCCGCGACCGGTCCACGGGTGGGACCAGGTGCGGGCTCCCGGGGCGGGGATGGCGCGGTGCCAGGTCGCGACGAGCGCGGGCACGAGCGTCAGCCCGGCGGCGGTCGCGACGAGCACCACCACGGCGCCGCCGACGGCCATGCCGGAGAGCAGCGAGTCGCCGAGCAGGAGCAGGCCGGTCAGGGCGATCGCGACGGCCAGCCCGGACGCGAGGACGGCGCGCCCGGCGGTGGCGAGCGTGCGCCCGACGAGCTCGTCGAGCGGGAGGCCCGGGTGCTCGGCGCGCTCCTCGCGGAAGCGCGCCAGGACGAGCAAGGAGTAGTCGACCGTGAGCCCGAGGCCGAGCAGCGTCACGACGTTGACCGCGAACTCGTTGACGGGCACGATCCCCAGCAGGCCGCTGAGCACGAGCAGCGCGACCGCGATGGCGGCGAGCGCGGACAGCAGCGGCACCAGGCCCGCGCGCAGGCCGCCGAGGACGACGACGAGCACGACCAGGAGGACGGCGATCGCCACGCCCTCGCCCACGGCGGCGTCGGTGATCGCCTGGTCGACGAACGCCTCCTCGGCGAGCAGCGCCCCGCCGACGAGGACCTCGGGGGTGTCGACGGTGTGGAGCGCGTCGGCGACCTGGTGCGCGAGGGCGAGGGCGTCGTCGTCGGACAGCGCGGGGTCGAGCTCGACGATCACGAGCGAGCCCTGGCCGTCGTCGGCGATGAGGCCGCCACCGGTGTACGCGTCGAACAGCTCGACGACGCCCGGCATCGCCCGGATGCCGTGCATCACCTCGCTCGCCTGGGCGATCAGCTCCGTGGAGAAGTAGTCGCGCCCGGACAGGACGGCGACGACGGTCTCGCCCTCGGGCTGGAGCTCGTCGAGACGCTCGGCCGCGAGGGCGGAGGGGCTCCCGGGCGGGGCGGGATCGACGTCGGTGGTCTTGTCGAAGACGGCGCCGCCGAGCACCGCGCCGAGGACGAGGAGGACCGCCCAGACCCCGAGGACGACGCCACGGCGACGCGCGGCGAACCGTCCGGTCCGGTGCAGGAGGCGTCCGAGCGCCATGGGCAGTCCTCCTCGTCGAGGGACGTCGTGCGGAGAGAGCCGGTCGGGTGCAGGAGCTCGTGCGGGTCCTGCGCGGACCGTGAGGTGAGGTCAGCACCCTACGCGAGGGTGGGAGCGCCGTCGGACCACGCTCCGCCCGTGCGAGGGGTGCGCCTCGGGACCACCGGGGTGGAGAAGGGGGGTGAGACGGGACGGGCGGGGACGGCTCGTGCTGCCGCCCCCGCCCGGTCCGTCCCGGGGCGGACGGCTCACGCCGCCCGCCCCGGGGTCTCAGCTCAGCCGCAGGTCGCGGCCTCGTAGGCGACGTCCGCCTGGAACGTCAGGTCGCCGCCCGTCGCGGACACCTGGGCGGTGCCCGCCTCGACCGAGGTCGAGCGCGTCGCGAACGACTGGTACGCGGAGGCACCCGGCTGGACGCCGGTCACCGTCTTCGTCCCGAACGGCGTCGTCAGCGTGATGTCCGCCGGCACCGTGTCGTCGTTCGTGGCACGGACCGCGACGTAGACCTTGCCCGCCATGCAGCGGGTCTGGACCGTCGTCGAGATCGCGAGCTCCTCGACCGGCTCGTCGGTCAGCTCCTTGAACCGGATGTTCCGGTAGTTGACCATCTCGCCGCTGCCGTGGTTCTGGATGCCGACGAAGCTGTTCACCAGACGCGCCGGGTCGGTGCTCGTGAAGTCGTTGACGAGCACGTCGTTGAGGTAGATGCGGATGCGGTCTCCCTCGACCCGGATGTCGTACGCGTTCCACTGCCCGACCGGCTTGAGGGCCGCGTCCCGGGCCGCCTCGTCGGCACCCTGGAACGTGTAGACCGCGCCGGTGGTGCGGTCGGGGGCG
Source organism: Cellulosimicrobium sp. 22598 (assembly GCF_052044445.1). NCBI lineage: Bacteria > Bacillati > Actinomycetota > Actinomycetes > Micrococcales > Promicromonosporaceae > Cellulosimicrobium > Cellulosimicrobium sp. 22598. The sequence goes on along the minus strand of NZ_JBQEMZ010000007.1, from coordinate 227,504 downwards.
TCCGTCGCGTCGATCTGGATCTCGTAGCCCTTGTTGACGGCGACCCACGGGTCGTCGCCCGGGTTCGGGAACCCGACGAACACGCCGCCGTTGTCGTCCTTGGTGAGCTTCCAGTCGAGCTTCAGGCTGTAGTTCTCACCGAGCTCCTGCGCCGTGTACCAGAGCAGGCCCATGCCACCCGCACCGCGGATCGAGCAGTCGTCCTGGCGGCCGAAGCCACCCGGACCTGCCATGCGCCAGCCCTCCTGCAGGCTCGCGAGGGTGCCGTCGAAGAGGGCCGTGTAGCCGTCCTCGACCTCACCCGGCGAGCAGATGTCCGGGTTCTCGCCGATCGAGAGCACGTCGATGTTGATGTTGCCCTCGTCGCCGGTCTCGTAGGCGAGCGTGATGGTGTTGACTCCAGCCTGGAGCTCGAGGTTGCGCGTCAGCACACCCCAGTCCTTCCAGCTCCCCGTCGTGGGGAAGTTCCACTGACCGAGGTCCTGGCCGTTCACGTGCAGCGAGACGTTCTTCGCGCGCAGCGTCGTGTACGGGTGGATGCCGTTGGCGTAGCGCACGTTGACCGGGTAGGTGCCCGCCTCGGGGACGGTCACGGAGAACGTGCGGCCGGCGCCGACGCTCGTCATGCCCGCGGCGAAGCCGGAGCCCGAGTAGTTGCTGTGGTCCGAGCCGATGCTCGAGCTGCCGAGCGGCTGCGCGAGCTCCGCCTCGTACCAGCCGCGGTCGGCCGGGGCGACGTAGCCGGGGAGCGAGTTGAGCGTGTACCAGGCCTCGGTGCTGAGGAGCTCGGCGCCGTCGGCGGACGCGAACGGACGCGGCGACCGGATGTAGACGACGTGGCCGGGCTTGAGGCCGTCGATCTTCAGCGTGACGGTCGTGCGGTCCTCGGACACCGTGGCGTCGGTGACGAAGAGCGGCTCCTCGTCGACCTTCGGGCCGCCGTACTGCTGCGTCGGCACGTAGCGCCACTGCTTGACCTGGTAGGCGTCGGCGAGCTTCTCGACGACCTCGTCGGAGACCGGGTCGGTGTACTCGATCTCGAAGCCGCCCTCGACCACGCGCATCTCCTTCATGTCGAAGGAGTCCTCGTTGACGGGGACGAGCTTCTGGAGGCCGTACCGGAGCTTGCCGGACTCGCCCCAGTTGCCGCCCTCACCGGTGCCGCCGGCGTAGAGCGCGCCGTCGGGGCCGTAGATGACACGGTTCACGCCGACCTCGAGGCCCGCGGTGTGGCGGAAGACCGCACCCTGGAACTCGCCGTCGACCTTCTCGAGGAACGCGCGCTGGATGCCGCCGTAGGTGACGTCGCCGATGAGCATCTGGCCGGCGAACTCGCCGTCCTGGACGAGGATCGGGTTGCCCGGGGAGTTCGCGATCTCGTTCTGCGGGAGCCACACGGCCGGCGGGGAGACGGGGTTCGCGTCGAACGGCCCGGCCGGGTTCGTGTAGTGGTTGTAGAACTTGCCCGGCTGGATGTGGATGAGCTTGTTCGCCGGCAGCCAGGCACCCTGGTTGTCCGTCCCGAAGATCGCACCCTCGGGGCCGAAGCCGATGCCGTTGGGCGTGCGGAGGCCGCCCGCGACGTACGTGACCTCGCCGGTCTCGCGGTCGATCTTGATCGACGTGCCGCGGTTGGCCGCCGGCTGCGGGTTGGTCGTCGCGCCGCCGTTGTTGATGGCCACGGAGAGGTTGACGTAGAAGTAGTCCTCGTCGTGGATCAGGCCGAACGCGAACTCGTGGAAGTTGCCGCCGTCGGGCCACTCCGCGATCTTCGTGTGCTGGTCGTAGAAGCCGTCCCCGTCGGGGTCGGTGAGCTGCGTGAGCTGGTAGCGCTCCGAGACGAAGATCGAGTCCTCGACGACCTCGATGCCCATCGGGTTGAGCAGCTCGTCAGCGACCAGGGTCGCCGTGACGTCCTCGGGGCCGTCCGCCGTGGTGACGCCGTCGAGGAAGTAGACCTCGCCGGACACCGGGTCGGGGCGCCAGCCGCCGGAGCTGACCTCGCCCGTCGTCACGACGGCGAGCTTCTCGTCCGGCGTGAACGCCAGGCCCGAGACCTTGGGCTCGAAGCCCTCGGGGCGCAGGTCGACGAGGTCGTAGTTCGGGTTGACGGCGTCCAGGCGCAGGCCGTCGCCGGCCGTGTCGGTCGCACCCTCGCAGTACTTGTAGCCGGGCGCGGTCACGCGCACGACGCCCGCCTCGGTGCTGAGCGCCGACGTCGGGATGACCTCGAACGTCGAGCTGCCCGGCGTCTTCCACGCGAGCGTGAGGCGCTGCTTGTCGCTGCCCTCGTAGTAGTCGACCCGGAGGTCGTGCACGCCCGCCGTGAGGGTCGCGCTGCCCTCGACGGAGGTCGAGTCGTTCGGGCCGTCGTTCTCGAGGACGAGCTGGCCGTCGATGTAGACGAGGGCGCCGTCGTCGTTGGTGACCTTGAACTGGTACTGACCGTCCGCGGGGACGGTCAGGTTCGCGCTCACCTGCGAGATGAAGTTGTCCTCGGCGCCGAACTGCTCGGCGGTCGACCAGTCGATGGTCGGCATGAGCTTGTCGACGTTGGGGGTCTGGCCGGACTTCAGGGTGCAGACGGCCCCGGGGTTCTGCGCGAGCTGGAAGGTCCGCAGCGTGACGCCGGGCTCCTGCTCGGGAAGGTCGGCCGCGGCGGGGACGGCCCAGCCCGCGACGACCACGGCGCCGAGGGTCAGGGCGGCCGCGCCGCGTCGGTACCTGATCCGGCGGGACACCGGCAGGCTGGTGCGTTCGAGCATCGTTGCTCCCTCATACTCGGTCGGACTTCGAGTCCACGGAGCGTAACCCCTGCCCGGCTCCGTCGATGACAACGCTGGACAGGCTAGCCCTCGTTCTATCGATGTGTCTACAACTTCCGACTTGCAGTCGACAAAAGTGCCCTGGCCTGCTCGGACGTACGCTCGGAGGCATGAGCGCACGCCACGGCGACATCGCCGACAGCACCGCGTCCCGGCCGTTCGCGCAGGTGGACGTCTTCACCGAGGTCCCGACCCTCGGCAATCCCGTGGCGGTCGTGCTCGACGCCGACGGGCTCACGGACGACCAGATGGCCGCCTTCGCCCGCTGGACGAACCTCTCGGAGACGACATTCCTCCTTCCGCCCAGCCCCGAGGGGGTCGCCGGAGGCGCCGACTACCGCCTGCGGATTTTCACCCCCGGCGGCGAGCTCCCCTTCGCCGGGCACCCGACGCTCGGCTCCTGCCACGCGTGGCTCGAGGCGGGCGGCGAGCCCCGGGCGGGCGACGCCGTCGTGCAGGAGTGCGGCGTCGGCCTGGTGACGATCCGGCGCGAGGCGCCGGCCGCCGGGTCGGTCGCTGCCGGGCCGGACGACGAGCCGGACGGGGACCTCCCGCGCGGGCTCGCGTTCGCCGCGCCCGACCTGCTCGCCGACGAGCCGGTCCCGGACGACGACCTCGCGGCGATCGTCGCCGCGCTCGGCGTCCCCGACGACGCCGTAGTCGACCACCGCGTCCTCGACAACGGGCCCGGGTGGCGCGTCGTGCTGCTGGACTCGGCGGACCGCGTCGCCGGGCTCGTGCCCGACTGGACGCGGCTGCGCGTCGAGCACCCCGACCTCTCCGTCGGGGTCGCCGGTCTGTACGGGGACGGCAGTGGTCCCGACGGCGCCGCGGTCGAGGTCCGCGGGTTCGCGCTCGCCATGGGCATCCCGGAGGATCCCGTCACCGGGAGCCTCAACGCCGTCGTCGGGCAGTGGCTCACACGGGACGGCCGCCTCCCCGACCGCTACCTCGCCGCCCAGGGCGCGGCGCTCGGCCGGGCCGGGCGCGTGCGCGTCGAGCGCGACGGGTCGGGGACGGTCTGGGTCGGCGGCGCGAGCGTCACGTGCGTCGCGGGCACCGTCCGCCTCTGAGCACCCGTCGGCGACGGGCCGAGGTCCGGGTGCCGAACCCGGGGGACGTCGCCGGCATCGGCGCTCGATCTCGGCGATATCCCCGGGCTCGACGGTCCCCGGGCTCCGTAGACTGGGGCAAGTGTCAAGAACCCCACCTGTTTCCGGGTCCGACCGCGCCCTGACGGACCGCGCGGTCGTCGCGCGCGCCCGCTGGGCGCTCATGGTGCAGTTCGGGCTGTTCGGGGTCATCGGCGCGTCGTGGATGAGCCGCCTACCCTCGGTCCGCGAGGCGCTGGGGATCAGCGCGAGCCAGCTCGGCCTGCTGCTCGTCGTCGGCGGCCTGGGCTCGCTCGTGTCCGTGGTGTCCGCGGGCGCGGTCGTCGCGCGGTTCGGCAGCCGCACGACCCTCGTCGTCGCGACGGTGGGGAACGTCGTCGGGTTCGGCCTCGTCGCCCTGGGCACCGGGACGGGCGGGGTCGTCCTCTTCGCGACCGGCGCGTTCCTCAACGGGGTGTGCGGCGCGCTCACCAACGTGCCGATCAACATCTGCGCGGCCTCCGTCGAGCAGCACGTCGGACGGGCGATCCTCCCCCACTTCCACGCCGCGTTCTCCATCGGCGCCGCGTGCGGGGCGCTCGTCGCGGCCGCGTTCTCGTGGGCGCACGTGGGCATCACCGCGCAGATCCTCGTCGTGACGCTCGTCGTCACGGTGGCGCGCGCCGTGCTCGTCGCCTCCGCGACCGCGCTCGCCCCCGACCGCACGGCGCCCGCGCGCGCGGCCGCGCCGTCGGGCACCACCGAGCCGGCCGACGACGGCGCGGCACCCGCGCCCACGACCTCGCCGCGCCGCGGGGCGGGGGTGCGCGCCGCGCTCGCCGCGTGGCGCGAGCCGCGCACGCTCCTCATCGGGCTCGTGCTGCTCGCGTCGTCGCTGTCCGAGGGGTCCGCGGGCAACTGGCTCTCCATCGCCGTCGTCGACGGGTTCGCGGTGCGCGAGGCGCTCGGCGCCGTCGCGTACGGCACGTTCGTCGGCGCGATGACGGTGTTCCGGTTCGCCGGGACCGGGCTCATCGACCGGTTCGGGCGCGTGGCCGTGCTGCGCGCGTCGGGCGTCTCCGCGCTCGTCGGGCTGCTCGTGTTCGGCCTCGCGCCCAGCCTGCCGCTCGCGTGGGTCGGCATCGTCCTGTGGGGCTGCGGCGCCGCGCTCGCCAACCCCGTCGCCATCGCGGCGGCCTCCGACGACCCGGCCCACGCCGCGCCGCGCGTCGCGGTCGCGACGTCGTTCTCGACCGTCGCGATGCTCACCGCGCCGCCGCTGCTCGGCCTGCTCGTCGACCAGGTCGGGGCCCGCCACATGCTCCTGGTCATCTGCGCCGCGACCGTCCTGTCGCTCGCCGTGGCCGGCCAGGTACGCCCGCTCCCCCGCCCGGCACCCCACCCCGTGGCCGCGGTGCCCGCCGAGGAGCCCACGAGGTAGGACCCGGTCGCACGAGCGAGCAACCGTGGCCCCCGCACCGGCCACCACCTCGCGCACGATGACCGAGAATCGACCCGTGGAGCTCACCCAGAGGGTCACGACGCTGCGACGCGAGGCGCGCGAGCGCGCCCTGGCCCGGCCGCGGTGGCCGTTCGCGGGGACGGTGCAGGACGAGACGCGGGACGGCGTCGGGCTGCGACGCTACGTCCCGGACGCGCACGACCCCCGCCGCGAGCCCGCGGCCGGGGTCGTGTTCTTGCACGGTGGGTACGGGCTGTTCGGAGACCTGGAGCTGCAGGACGCCTCGTGCCGACGCCTCGCGACCGCGCTCTCGACCACCGTCGTCTCCGTCGACTACCGGCTCGCGCCCGAGGGCACGCTCGCCGAGGCGACCGACGACGCGCTCGTCGCGCTCGCGCTCCTCGCCGCGGAGGGGGTCGGGAGGCCGGCCCTGTTCGGCGACTCCGCGGGCGGGGCCGTCGCGGTCGCCGCCGCGCACCGGGCCCACGGCACGCCGCTCGCCCCGGCATGGATCGCGCTCACCAACCCGAATCTCGACCTGACGCTCGGGTCGTTCGACCCGGACCGGCCGGGCGGGCCCGACGCCGCGCTGTCCGCGGAGTCCTTCCGCGCCTGGACCCGGGTCGCCGACCTCGCGGACGCGCCGCGGCTCGACCTCGACGCGTCGCGGCTCCCGCCGACGTTCCTCGCGGTCGGCGACCAGGACGCGCTGCTCCCCGAGGCGCGGACGCTCGCCGCGTCGTGCGCACGCGACGGCGTCCGCTGCGAGCTCGTCGAGGTGCCCGGCGCGAGCCACGGTTTCCTCGGCGGCGACGCCGCGCCCGGGGTGCTCGCGGACCTCCGGACGTTCGTCCGCGCCGTCTGACCGCGCACGCACGAGGGCCCCGCCCGCGCAGCCGCGGACGGGGCCCTCGAGGCCGGGTGCCTCAGCCGCGCAGGCCGAGGATCGACGTGTAGCTGCGCCGGGCGTTGCCGAACGAGTCGACCGGGTTCGGCGGGACGGCCGTCGTGGGGGCGTTGTCCTGCTCCCAGATGCCCCAGCGCGTGCCGCGCGCCTTCGTCGCGCGGAGGAACTCGCGGTACGGCAGGTCGCCCGCGTCGAACTCGATGATGTCGAACCCGTTCGGGTTCGCCTCGTTGCGCGCCCCGTCCTTGAGGTGCAGGAGCGGGTAGCGGTGCGCGTGGTTCCGGACGTAGTCGATGGGCTCGAAGCCCGGGTAGAGGTGCTGCCCGACGAACGCCCAGTAGACGTCCATCTCGAGGAACACCGTGCGGGGGTCGGTGTTGTCGAAGAAGACGTCGTACAGCCGGACGTCGGGGCGGTCCGTCGCGAACGCGAACTCTCCCGCGTGGTTGTGCTGGTAGAGCTTGAGCCCCGCGGCGGCCGCCTGGGCGCCCCACGCGTTGAACTCGTCCGCGGCGGCGCGGTACCCGTCGACCGTGTTGACGTTGGACGGGGCGTTCGCCGTGCCGACGTGCGGCATGCCGAGGATGTTGGCGATCTCGAGCTGGCGCGGGAGGTCGGTGCGCAGCGCGTTGATGCCGACGTGGGAGCCGACGGCGCGCAGCCCGTTGTCGTCGAGGAGCTGACGGATCTCCTCGGGAGTGATCGGCCCGACCTGGTTCTGGGTGTAGCCGGCGAACTCGATCTCCGAGTAGCCGATGTCCGCGAGCTGCTCGAACACGGTCCGGAACCCGAGGCTCGAGACCTTGTCACGGATCGAGTAGAGCTGGATGCCGATCTTGCCCGGGGGGACCAGGCGACCGTTGCCCGCGGCCGCGAGCGGCCCGGCGGCCGTCGGAGCGGGGGCGGCGCCGGCCGCCGGCGCGACGGCGGCACCGAGGCCCACGGCCACGGTCGACGTCGCGAGCGCCTTGATCAGGCTGCGGCGCGTCATCTGAGACTTGCTCATCGTCTCTCCTTCGAGGGATGGGACGGTGCGGCTCGGGCGAGCCACACCGCGGGTGGTGCAGGTCGGCGGCGGACGGCGGCACACGCGCTCGTCGTCACGCCGACGACAGGTCCTCGGGCGGCCCTCTTCGTCGTCCGTCCTCGTCAGGGCCGTACAGCGCCCTGCGTCTGGTCCTCCTCGTCTCGTCGTCGAGCGAGTCCTCCGCACGTCGTCGTGCCGGAGGAGCGCGTCCCACCGTTGTCGGGCGGCCTCTCACCTACCACCCGGTCGTCATCCTACGAGGCTTCTGTCGGGTGTCAATCAAAAGTCGAAAGTTCATCGATGGCGACCCGGGACGGGGGCCCGCAGCGCGCACCTAGGATCGGCGCATGCCACGACGTCGACGTCCTGACCACGGCCGGGTCGCGTTCGAGCTCGAGGAGGGTCCGCACCCCGCGGACGCGGCTCCCGACGGCGACCCGCCGGGCGTGTCGGCAGACCCCGGCTCCCCGGACGGCGACACCGGGAGCGCGAGCCCCGACGCTCCTCGCCCGACCGGCGCCGCACGACGGCGGGGTCGACGGGGAGCCCTCGTCGCGGCCGCCACGGCCGTGGTCGTCGTAGGCGGCATGATCGTCGTGGACGCCGTGTCGTCGCGCGGGTCGCTCGAGACGGTGCGGCGTGCGGTCGGCGGCGTCGAGCCCCTCCCCTCCGCGCCGGCCGAGCTCTGGACCGTGCCGGCGCAGACGGCGGGGACCCCCGCCACGCTGCCCGGTCTCGTCGTCCTCGTGCGGGACGACGAGGCGGTGGCCCACGACGTCGACACCGGCGAGGTCCGGTGGACGGTGCCGCTCCCGCCCACCTCGCGGTGCGGCGGCGAGCTCGTGGTCTCCGCGACGGCTCCGGTGCCCGACGACGAGCTCGTGTGCGTGACGGACGACGTGCCGTCGCCCCTCGAGGCGACGACCGCCCTCACGCCGCTCGGAGACGAGCCGGTCCCCGCCGCCGAGGGCGCCGAGGTCACCGTGATCGACGCCGAGGGGAACGCCGAGACCCGCACGCTGGACGCGGCGCGCGGCTGGTCCGCGCCCGGTCCGGACGGGAGCGTCGCCCGGTTCCGCCGCGCGGGCGAGGCGCCGGACGGGCCGCGCGTCACGGTCGACCCGACGACGGGCGTGCCCTCCGACCTCTCGGCCGGCCGCCCCGCCGTCGTCACGCTCGAGGACGCGAGGACGGGCCAGGTCCGCTGGGAGCACGAGCTCCCGTTCGTGCCCGAGGAGGGGTCGTGCGCGCCGTACTCCGACACGGAGAGCGTCACCTACGCCGACCTCGACGGTGCGACGTTCGTCCTGGGGGCGGGGCTCGTCGTCGTGCAGGGATGCGGGGTCGACGCCTGGTTCACGGCCGACGGGACGCGGGTCGACGACCCGCGGGCGCCCGCCGACGTGCTCTCGCGGCTTCCCGACGGCGCGCTCTACCGCGCGACGCCACCGGGCTCCGCCGCCGACGGCGCCGCGTCGACGGGACCGCCGGTCGTGCTGGAGCCCGAGGGCGAGGTCCGCTGGGAGCCCCCGGGCACGGTCCTCGTCCCCCACGCCACGGACGGCGCCACGGGCGGCCTCGTCCTCACGCGCGAGGTCACCTCTCTCGTCGCCCGCGACGCGACGGGCGCACGACGCTGGGAGAGCGCCGGGGTGAACGGCGCCGAGTCCGCCTACGTCGTCGCGGCCGGCACGGCCGTGGTCCGCCAGGGGATGGGCAACGTCGTCGTGGGCGTCGACGTGGAGACCGGACGCGTGCTCTGGACGCGAACCGCCGAGGTGCTGGCCCCGCCCGACCCCGACGGCGCCCCGACCCCCGCCCCGATGTCGATGGTCACGCAGGCGTTCACGGACGGGGCGCGGGCGCTGCTCGTCGTGACGACCTGGTCGGAGGACGGCGAGGACACCGCGCGGCTCGTCGCGCTCGACCTCCGCGACGGTGACGTCGAGTGGCGCGGCGACGCGACGACCGGGTCGTGGTACGTCGCGGTCCAGGGCCGGCTGCTGCGCGCGGACCGCGGGGACGCGACCGTCACCCGGCTGGGCTGAGCCGGCGGCTCCCGTCGGTCAGGTCCCGCCCGACCTGGCGGGGACGAGCGCGGTGTGGACGCAGCGCCACGCGTCGCCGCGACGGACGAACGTGTCGACCGACCACTCCTCGTCGCGGAACGGCGTCCCCCGCCACGTGCCCGCGGACACGCCGCGCGCGAGGGTGACCGCGACGTCGTCGTGCACGCTCACCGCGACGAGCTCGGACGACATCTCGGTGTGCACGAGCTCCCCCGACGCGACGACCGCGAGGAACCCGGCGCGGGGCTGCGCGTTCCCGTCCGTCCCCACGACCACCCAGCCCGGGTCGACGAACGCGTCGATCGCGGCGGGGTCGTTCGCGACGAGCGAGTCACCCCACGCGCGCAGAAGCGCGGCGAATGCCGTACGGGTCCTCGGGTCCTCCGTCATGACGTCGCTCCTCCGCTCGTCCGGGCCAGGTCAGCGTGCGAGCCACTCCTTGCGCTCCGCGGGCGGCAGCTTCTCCACCGCGGCCCGCAGCACGTCGCGCGGCATGGTCGCGGCGTGGTCCTCGAGGAACGTCCGCAGCCGCTCGGGCTCGACGTCGCCCGCGTGGCGCAGCATCCACCCGACGCCCTTCTGCACGTAGGGCTCGGGGTCGTCGACGAGGACCTCGGAGAGCCGGAACGTGTCGTCGACCTGGCCGCGCCGCAGGAACGCGGCCGTCGCGACGATCGCGGAGCGCCGGCGCGGCCAGTCCGGCGCGCGGGCGAGGTCGTCGAGGACGTCCCGTGGCCGGTCGAGGAGCCACGACCCGAGCACCTGGTAGGCGGTGAGGTCGACGAGGTCCCACGTGTCGATCCGGTCGTGGCGGCGCAGGAAGAGCTCGACGAGCTCCGCGTGCCGCTCGACGGTGACGCGCCGGGCCGTCGCCGCCTTGCCCATGATCGAGCAGCCGCCGGCCCGCACCTCGTGCACGCGGTCCTCGAGGAGCAGCTCGATCTGGTCCACCGGCAGGTCGAGCGCGCCCTTCGCGAGCGTGAACACGTCGCCCATGCGCACCCCGGCGAGCGTGTCGTCGCCCGGGAAGTGCCGCGCGTAGGCGCGGCGCTGGGCCGCGGTCGCGCGCGCGAGCAGGTCGGCGCGGAAGTCGGTCGCCGTGGTGTACGGCGGCATCGTCCTTCTCCTCTCGTGCGGGCGGTCGCCCGCGGTCCGTGCGGTCCGCGCCGCGGCGCGGTCCGTGCGCTCAGCGCGGCGCCATGCGGATCGCGCCGTCGAGGCGCACCACCTCGCCGTTGAGCATCGGGTTCTCGACGATCGCGCGCACCAGGTGCGCGTACTCCTCCGGCCGCCCGAGTCGGCTCGGGTGCGGCACCTGCGCGCCGAGCGACTCCTGCGCCGCCTCGGGGAGCGACGCCATCATGGGGGTGCGGAAGATGCCCGGTGCGATGGTCATCACCCGGATCCGGTGCTGCGCGAGGTCGCGCGCGAGCGGCAGTGTGAGGCCCGCGACGCCCGCCTTGGAGGCCGCGTAGGCGGCCTGCCCGACCTGCCCGTCGAACGCCGCGACCGACGCGGTCTGCACGACGACGCCGCGCTCCTCCCCGGCGGAGTCCTCGCCGTCGGACCCGCTGGGCCCCAGGGGGTCGAGGGCGAGCATGCGCTCGGCCGCGAGGCGGACGACGTTGAACGTCCCGACGAGGTTGACGTCCACGACGCGCCGGAAGGCGTCCAGGGCGTGCACGCCGGACTTCCCGAGCACGCGCTGCGCGAGCACGATCCCGGCGCAGCTCACGACGACGCGCGCCCCGCCCAGGTCGTCCGCGGCGTCCAGCGCCCGCGCCACGTCGTCCTCGCTCGTCACGTCCGTGGGGACGAACCGCGCCGCGTCGCCCAGCGCCTCGGCGACCGCGACGCCGTCGGACGACGCGAGGTCCGCGAGGACCACCCGCGCCCCTGCCGCGACCAGGCCCTCCGCCGTCGCGCGCCCGAGGCCCGAGGCCCCTCCGGTCACCAGGGCGACCGTGCCCTCGATCCGCATGTCTCACCCTCCGTCACCTGCGCGGGCGTCGTCGCCCGCCCCGCTGACCGTACCCAGGTCGACCCGCGGGTCGCGAGATCGACCCAACGAGGGTCGATCTCGGACGCTCGGGCCGATCTCGCGTCGGCACCGGCGGAGGCTGTCAGTGCGACGGCATCTCCAGGCACCCGCCGTCGGCGATCGGCCCTCCGGAGTCGAGCGTCACGGCGTCGGGCGCGACCGCCCCGTACACGCAGCCGCCGGGGACCGCGACCCCGACGCCGACGACCGGGACGACGTCGCCGAACGCGTTCCTGTCCACGACCTGCACGTTCTCGAAGCCCGCCGCGACGAGCGCGGCCGAGACCTCGTCGCCGTCGACGGCCGACCCGTCGGCGACCGGGTCGAGCGCGGCCTGGACGGCGGGCACCGCGAGCGCCGCCTCGGCGTGGTCCTCGGGCGCGCCCGCGCGCTGCCGGTACGCCTCGTTGGACGCGTCGAGCCCGGCCTCCTGCCCGACGGCGGTCGCGTCCTCGGCCGTCACGGTGGCCTCGGGCTCGGACGAGTCGTACGACCCGGCCCACTGCTTCATGGTGACCCCCAGGAACACGGAGTACCCCACGACGCCCACGCACGCGAAGATCACGAGCCCCACGACCACGCCGACGACGGCGCTCCCGAGGCGCGACGTGCCGTCCGTGCGGGAGTCGTCCAGGTCGGGCGTGGTCATGTCGCGAGTCTGACGGGCCCGGTGGTGGACGGCGACCGCGGGCGCGACCTCGGCCCGAGATCTTCACATCTCGGGCGCCGCCGGGTGCAGGATGGGAGACGACCCGTCTCCGCCCGACCGTCAGGAGCGCCCCGCATGAGCCTGTACGACATCCCGTTCGACGCCATGGACGGGACGACGCGCACCCTGAGCGAGCACGCGGACGACGTCGTGCTCGTCGTGAACGTCGCGTCGCGGTGCGGCCTCGCGCCGCAGTACGCGACGCTCGAGGCGATGCACGAGAAGTACCGCGACCGCGGGTTCACCGTCATCGGGTTCCCGAGCAACCAGTTCCTCCAGGAGCTCGGCACCAACGAGGCGATCCAGGAGTTCTGCTCGCTGACGTACGGCGTGACGTTCCCCGTGGTCGACCGCGTGCGCGTCAACGGGCGGCACGCGCACCCGCTCTACCAGGAGCTCAAGAAGGCGCCGGACGCCGAGGGGAAGGCCGGCCGGGTCACGTGGAACTTCGAGAAGTTCGTGGTCCTCCCCGGCGGCGAGGTGCACCGCTTCCGCCCCCGCACCCTGCCCGACGACCCGGCCATCGTCGACCTCGTCGAGGCGCACCTGCCGCGCTGAGCGCACGCCACCTCGCGTAGCGGGCGTCAGCGGACGACGAGCGCGGGGTGCCGCGCGTCGTCGACCCGTACGACGACGTCGGCCGCCTCCGCAGGCCGGACCTCCCGCTCGTAGCGCGCGTACGCGTCGAGCGTCCACGCGTCCGCGGGCGCGGTGCGGCGCGCGAGCGTCGCGTCGCGCAGCGCGAGGTGCACGGAGAGGTCCACCGCGAGCCCGCGGCCGAGGGACAGCGCGCCGTCGAGCACGACGACGAGCCCCGGCTCCGCGGCGACGGGCGCCGCCCGCGTGGACCGGCTCGTCGCCGGGTCGCGCAGGCTCGGCAGGTAGCGACCCGTCCCGCCCGGGCCGACGGCGTCGAGCACCTCGCGGTTGAGGCCCGCCACGTCGACCCACTCGTCGAGCAGCGCGTCCGGGTCCTCGCGACCGCGCTCGAGCCGCAGCGACGCGGGGCGCCAGAAGTCCTCCACGCGGACCCGCGCGACGGGTCGGCCCGCCGCGCGCAGCGGGGCGACGAGCCGGTCCGCGAGCGCCTCGGGGTGCGTCGACGGGTGGCCGTCGACGAGGAGCCGCACCGCGCCGTCGGGCACCGTCGCCCGGTCGCGGCGCCGGAACCCGAGGACGCGGTCCACGACCCGGCCCACGAGCACGTCCTCGGTCACCGGTTCGACGCGCACCGCGTCAGGATGCCAGATCGTGCGGCATCGTCTCCGGGACGCCGGGCAGGTCCGGCTCCTAGGGTGGACGCATGCTGCGCACCGTCGCCCTCAACTACCCCGCTCCCCTGCCCGTCGGGCACACGGTGGAGGTCACCGAGTTCGCCGACACCCGCCCCGAGCGCAAGCGCCGGGGCTTCAGCCAGTCCGAGGCGTTCGCGCACCCGGTCGTCGTCGACCTCGACACCGGCATCCGGTACATGAACCACGTCCACGCGTCCCCGCACGGCAACGGGGGCAACAGCTTCACGGCCAACCGCTACCCCCTCGAGCCGCGCGCGGACCTCGAGGTCGCGGCGCGGTGGAAGGGCCGGGTCACGGCGTGCACGATCGTCATGGTCGAGGGCCTGGAGAACCCCCACACGACCCTGCAGGTCGAGACGGACGCATGACCGCACCCTTCCGGCCGGGCACGGTGCGCGAGGCCGCGGGCGGCATCGTCGCCCTGGGCCTCGCGACGTTCGTGGCGATCACGACCGAGCTCGTGCCCGTCGGGCTGCTGCCGCTCCTCAGCGCGGACCTGGACGTCACCGAGTCCGTCGCAGGCCTGCTCGTCACGGCGTACGCGGTCATGGTCGCGGCGCTCGCCGTGCCGCTGACGCTCGGCACCGCCCGGCTCCCGCGCAAGGGACTGCTGCTGACGACGCTCGTGCTCTACACGGTGAGCAACGTGCTCGTCGCCGTCGCGCCGACGTTCGCCGTCGTCGCGGCGGCACGCGCCCTGGGCGGCGCGTCGCACGCGGTGTTCTTCTCGGTGAGCATCGGGTACGCGTCACGGCTCGTGCTGCCGCACCTCACGGGGCGCGCGCTCTCGCTCGTCACCACCGGGGCGGCGGTCGGGTTCGTGCTCGGCGTCCCGCTGACGACGACGCTCGGCACCGCGATCGGCTGGCGTCCCGCGTTCGGCGTCCTGGCGGGCGCGTGCGCACTGGCCACCGTGCTCATCGCGTTCCTGCTGCCGCCCGTGCCGGGAGGCGGCGCTCCGCCGTCGGACGCGTCGAGCGCGAGCCGACGCTCCGCGCTCGCGGTGGCCACGACCACGAACGCTCTCACGTACCTGGGCCAGTACACGGTCTACACGTTCGTGTCGCTCCTGCTCCTGGGCGCGGGCCTGCAGGAGTCGGCGCTCGGCCCGGCGCTCCTCGTGCTCGGGGCGCTGGGGCTCGTCGGGACGGCGTTCGCCGCCGCGCGCCTCGACCACCGGCCACGCCGGACGACGGTCGTCACGCTGATCGCGGTCGTGGCGGGCATGCTCGCGGTCGGGCTCGCGTTCCCCGGGACCGTGGGGGTGCTCGTCGCGATCGGCGTGTGGAGCGCGGGGTTCGGCGCCGTCGCACCGGTGTTCCAGGCCGCGGCGATCCGCGCGCACGGGGCTTCGCCGGACCTCACGGGAGCGCTCGTCAACGCGTCGTCGAACGTCGGCATCGGCGGTGGCGCCGCGCTCGGCGCGCTCGTCCTCGCGCGGTCCGGGCTCGACGTCGTCCCGCTCCTCGGGGCGGGGATCGTCGCCGGCGCGCTCGTCGTGGTCCTCGTCGCGCGGCGCACGTTCCCCGCGCGGCCGACCGCGGCGACGGCGGTGGCGGCGGTGGCGGACGTGTCGACGGCCGACGCGCCGGTGGCCGACGCGCCGGTAGCCGACGCGCCGGTAGCGGACGCGCCGGGGCCGGAAATGCCCTCCGACCAGGAGGGCCCGCGTGCCTAGGGTGGCGGGATGACGACGACGGTCAGGCAGGTCCAGGTCACGTTCGACTGCGCGCGGCCGGAGCGCGTCGCCCGGTTCTGGTGCGAGGTGCTCGGCTACGTCCCGCCGTCGCCCCCGGACGGCTTCGCCACGTGGGACGACGCGAACGCCGCGCTCCCGCCCGAGCAGCGGGACGCGTGGTTCGCGTGCAGCGACCCGGACGGCGTCGGCCCCCGCCTGTACTTCCAGCGCGTCCCCGAGGGCAAGGTCGTCAAGAACCGGGTGCACCTCGACGTGCGCGTCGGGACCGGGCTCGTCGGCGCCGAGCGCCTCGCGACGCTGGAGGCCGAGCGGGACCGTCTGGTCGCCCTCGGCGCGACGTGCGTGCGCGTGATGGTCGCGGACGAGGAGAACGAGTCGTGCATCGTCATGCAGGACGTCGAGGGCAACGAGTTCTGCCTGGACTGACGGCGGGCTCGGCTGCCGCGGCGCGGCTCAGCGCAGGAACGGGTCCATGATGGCGGCCACCGCCTCCGCGGCAGCGTCCGCGTCGGCGTCGGCGATCGCCTCGACCAGCTCGTGGTGGTGCCGGTGGGCCGCGTCCTCGTCCTCGTTCTCCTCGTCGCGCATGTGGACGGCGAACACGTCGAGCATGCTCGAGTACAGCGTCACGTACAGGGGGTTGTGCGTCGCCTCCACGATCGCGCGGTGCAGGTCGAGGTCCGCGCTCGCGCGCGCGTCGGGATCGTCGGTCGACCACGCCGCCTCCCGCCGGTCGCGCAGCTCGCGCAGCAGCACGACGTCGGCGTCCGTGCGGCTCGCGGCGGCGAGCGAGGCCGCGGTGCTGTCCAGGGCGAGGCGCAGCTCGAGGTAGTGGCGGCGCGTGCCTCCGGCGAGCTGACGCTCGAGGGTGCCGGTCAGCTCGGAGCGGGAGATGACGAAGGTGCCACGCCCCTGCTCGCGGCGCAGCAGGCCCGCGTGCACCAGCGACTGGAGCGCCTCGCGGACCGTGTTCCGCCCGATGCCGAACTCGGCCACCAGGGCGACCTCGGTCGGGATGCGCTCGCCGACGGGCCAGCGCCCGGAGACCACCTCGTCGCGGAACCGTGCCGCCGCCTGGTCGATGAGTCCTACTCGACGCAGCGGCTCACGCGTGTCAGACTGCTCGGGATTCATCCCATGATCCTATCGTCGGCCGACCTCGCTGCGGAGTTTGACATGGCCACACTCTCCCCCACCCGCGTCCCCGCCGGGCGGGTCCGCCTCACCCTGTGGGCCGGGCTCGCCGTCGCGCTGACGGCGATCAACCTCCGGACGGCCGTCACGGGGTTCACCCCGCTGCTGGAGACCATCGGCGCCGACCTCGGCTACGGCGTGGCCGTGGCCGGTCTGCTCGGCACCGTCCCCGCGGTGTCGTTCGGGCTCTTCGGGTTCCTCGCTCCCGTGGTGACGCGCAGGTACGGGCTCGAGCGCACGGCCACCGTCGCTCTGGCGCTGACGGCCCTGTCGCTCGTGCTGCGCGCCGCGTCCCCGTCGACGGGCTGGCTCGTGGCGTCGACCGTGCTGGCCCTCGCCGGGATCGGTGCGGCGAACGTCGTGATCGTCCCCCTGGTGAAGGCGTGGTTCCCGGACCGGATCGCCCTGTGGACGTCGCTCTACCTGATCCTCATGCAGACCGGTCAGTTCGTCGCCCCGCTCCTCGCCGTCCCCGTCGCCGAGGCGACCAGCTGGCGGTTCTCGGTCGGGATCTGGGCGGGGCCTGCGGCGCTCGCCGCCGTCGTGTGGCTCGTCCTGGCGACCCGGATGCCCGCGAACCACCACGCGCCCGGCACCTCGACCGCCGTCGGCGCGAGACCGCGGATCGGCCGGTCCTCGACCGTGTGGGGCCTCGTCGTCCTGTTCGCGGCGATCTCGCTCTCGAACTACGGGATCATCACGTGGGTCCCGGCCGTGCTCACCGACGCCGGCGGCAGCGCCGCGCTCGGCGGCACCATGGTCGCCCTCTACTCCGCCTGGGGCATGGCCGCCGCGCTGGTCGTCCCGCACCTCGCCACGCGCCTGGCGAACCCGTTCGTCGTGGTCGTCGTGTGCGCCGTCGTGCTCGTGACCGGGTACGTCGGCCTGCTCCTCTCCCCGCTCGACGGGACGGCGCTCTGGATGTGCGCGCTGGGGATCGGGGTGAGCACGTTCCCGCTGTGCATGACCCTCATCAACCGGCGGACCCGGACGCCGCAGACCGCGTCGGCCGTGTCGGGCTTCGTCCAGGGCCTCGGCTACGCGCTGGCGTGCTTCGGCCCGATCGGCCTGGGCCTGCTGCGCGAGGCGACCGGGTCGTGGTCGGTCCCGCTCCTCGTGCTCGCCGCCACCGCCGTCCCCGGCGTGGTCGGGGGCTGGTTCGCCTGCCGTCCCCGCTTCGTGGAGGACACCGTGCCGCCGGTGCCCGTCGCCGACCGGCCGTCGCCGCGCTGAGCCCGCGGCGCGGGCACCGCGGGGTACCGCCGTCTGCCGGAGAGCGCCCGTCAGGCCCTGGCGACGGCCGCTCGTGGGACGACGGCCGGGACGTCGCTCGGGGTCCAGATCCGGTTGCGCAGGTCGAGGCCGCGGATCACCTGGACGCGGTAGGGGTCGAGGCGCAGGACGTGGAGCCGCGGGTCCGTCGGTGACGTCCAGAAGGCGCCGAGGTCGTAGCCGGCGCCCTGCGGGCTGGTCCGCGCGTAGAGGTCCCACACGTGGCGGCGGTCCTGCTCGTCGTCGACCCACCCGGCGACGACGTCCGCGGCCGCGAAGTCGCTCCCGCGGGGCGCCCAGTAGGAGAAGCTCGCGTGCGGGTTGCTCGCGAGGTGGGCGGCCTTCACCGGCGTGCGGTACGTCGCGAGCCAGCCCAGCGGGGCGCCGTCGACCACGACCTTCCCCGCCCTCGAGAACGACATGGGGGTCGCTATCCGGCGGATAACGACCCCCATGTCGTGTTCGGCACCGCGAGGGTGGGCGAGGTGGCCCCCTATTGGCCCGTGAAGGTGAATTGCGAGCCGGGCTCCTTCGCCACGTCGCCGTCGCGCGAGCTCGTGACGGTGACGTTCGAGAGGATCGCGTTGCCACGGGCGCCGCCCATCGCGAGGATGCCGGAGCCGTTGTTGGACTTCTCGATCCGCACGTTCGTGATCTTCACGTCCGGCATGTTCCCGCCGCCGTTCTTGAACTGGATGCCGTCGTACGTGGAGTCGACGATGTCCGTGTCGCGGATGGTGACGCCGACGATGTCGTGCGTCTGCGGGAAGATCGTGATTGCGCCGAACTCCTGGTCCTCGTTCCAGAACGCCCCGCCGGTGCGGTAGAGCCCGTTGTTGGCGATGAGCGTCGTCCCCGAGAACGGCAGGGGGTCGTGGTCGGTCGCCAGCATGATGCCGGGGTAGTTCATGGTGTCGTAGACGAGGTTGTTCTCGATCGAGTTGTCGTAGCCGCCGTAGATGGCGATGCCGTTGGCGCGCCACGGGAGCTGGACGGTGTTGTTACGGAACGTGTTGGAGTGGCCGATGTCCACGGCCCGGTCCTTGACGTACGGGTTGGCCCAGACGGCGAGCGCGTCGTCGCCGGTGTTGCGGAACGTCGAGTTCACCACCGTCGAGTTGCGCGTCCCGTTGCTGAAGTTGATGCCGTCCGCGTAGGTGTTGCGGATCCGCATGCCGGAGAAGACGATCCCGTCGCCCGGGTTCCACAGCTCCGGGATGTTGGAGTAGTCGCGCCCGACCCACACCCCGACGTTCGCGTGCTCGATCCACACGTTGGTGATCTTCGTGTTCTTGCCGAACCGGCCGTTGAGGCCGACGCCGCCCTCCTCCTGGGCGTTGTTGCCGCGGATCGTGCCGGAGCCGAAGATCGCGAGATCGGAGATCTGGGTGTTGTCGTCGATGTCGAACCCGAAGTTGCCCTCGTGCGGGTGGTTGATGACGCCCGGGGCGAGGTGCGGCGGGATGAGGCTGTAGAGCTGCGAGTGCCACATGCCCGCACCACGGATCGTCACGTCGCGGATGCCCACCTGGTTGTGCATGCCGCGGTCGAGCGGGTCGTCGGTGAGGATCTTCTTCTCCTGGCGCCACTGCCCCGCCGGGATCCAGACGCAGTCGATCTCCCCGTTCTGGTTCGCGGTGACGGCGGCCTGGATGGCGGCGGTGTCCTCGAGCCCGTCGTTCGGCACCGCGCCGTACTCGGTGATCGACGTGCACTGCGCGGGCTTGGCCAGCGGAGGGGCAACCTGCTCCAGCTCGACGAGGTCGATGACGTAGAACGCGGCGTCGTCGCCCGCGTCGCGCTGGAGCCGGAACACCGTCCCGGCCGGGAACGACCGCCCGAGCAGCGCGTGCGACTCGTCGAAGAGGCGACGCGCGTCTCCGCCCGGCGTGTTGACCAGGCCCTCGGGCTGGTCCGTCGTCCCGTAGAGCCACGAGTGCTTCGACGAGAGCGTGAGCTTCTGCACGAACTGGCCGTCCGCGTAGAGGCTGATCGTCTTCTCCTGGCCTCCACCGCCGGGAGCGTCGGGGATCGAGTTCCGCACGACGATCGAGTTCGTCGCGTTCGTCGACGTGAACTGGACGTACTGGCCCGTGCTGGTCAGGCGCACGGACTCGCGGCCCGACGACTCGGTCGCGAAGTTCGTGTGCCCGAACGTGCGCAGCGCGTCGGTCTGGAGCAGGGTGCCGGTGTACTGGCCGTCCTCGGCCTCGTACGTCGTGTACGGGACGGCGGCGCCGCGCCCGACGGTCACGGCGAGCGTGCCGGTGTTGTTGTCCTCGTTCGTCTCGGCGACGACGCCCGTCGCGTCGGCCGTCGCGGTCACGGTGACCCCGCCGTTCGTGGCGGTCCACGAGCCGCTCGGCGTGACGGTGACGGTCGCGCCCGCGGGGACGGCTGGCGTCGTGCCGTCGAGCGTCGTGGAGCCGGCGACGACGCGCGTCACCGACCCGGCCGCGACGGGCTGGTTGCCGCGGTTGCGTACCTGGACCGAGAACGTCACGGCCGAGCCGACGGCCGGGTTGGCCGGGTTCGACGACACGGAGACGACCTCGAGGTCCGGCCCGGGCGCCTCGCCCACGACGAGCTTGGCCGTCGCCGTGAACGCGTTGTCCGTCTCGTCCTGCTCGACGACGGTGTTCGCCGGGTCGACGACGGCACCGACCGTGTACTCGCCCGCGGGGCGGGTGCCCGCCGCGACCTGGACCTGCGCGCTCGCGCCGGGCTGGAGCGCTGCGACGTCGGCCGAGCCGGCGGTCGACCCGCCGAGCTTCCCGTCGAGCGTGGTGGCCGACGACGCACGGTCGCCCGTGTTCTTCACCGTCGCCGTGAGCGTCACGGGGGTCGTCGCCGTGGGCGACGCCGGGGACGCGGTCACCGCGGTGACGGTGAGGTTGGGGTTCGGCGCCGGGGCGCCGTAGACCTCGAGCTCGGCGACCTGGCCGTTGCCCGCGCCCGTGTTGCCGGTGAAGCGCAGGCGCACGTCGGTCGCGGTGCCCGTCACGGGCACGTCGACGAGGTTGCCGCTGCCCGGCGCGAACGCGTACCCGGCCGAGGCCTTGAGCTCCTGCCAGGCACCCGTGCCGGTGCGGCCCCACACGGAGAACGTCTGCGTGCGCGGGCCCCACGCGGCGTCGGGGTTGAGCCGGACGCGGACGCTGCTGAGCTGCGTGGGCGCGGCGAGCGCGACGTCGAGCGTCGACGGGTACTGCCCGCCCGCGCCCTCCCAGTAGGTGGTCGCGCTGCCGTCGACCGCGTTCGCGGCGACGAACTGCCACTCGGTCGACGAGGCCGTCGCGGGGCGGCTCTTCGCGTAGTTGGTGCCGGTCGGGTCCGTGGGACCGGTCGGGTCGGTGGGGTCCGTCGGGTCGGTGCCGCCCGTGGGCGTGCCCCAGACCTGGAGCTCGGACACCTGACCGTTGCCCGCACCGGTGTTGGCGGTGAAGGCGAGGCGCACCTCGTCGACCTCGGCGTCGAGCGGGATCTCGACCGTGTTGCCGCTCGCGGGGTCGAACCGGTACGCCGCCGACGCCTTGAGCGTCCGGAACGCCGTCTCGCCGTCGGAGCGGCCGAGCACGCTGAACGTCTGCGTGCGCGACGACCACACGGAGGGCGGGGGCAGCGTGACGACGACGCGGTCGACGTCGGCCTCCGCCCCGAGGTCGACGGTGAGGTGCGACGGGTACTGGCCGCCCGCGCCCTCCCAGTAGGAGCCGGTGTTCCCGTCGTTCGCGTTGCCCGCGACGTAGGTCTGCGTCACCGACGACGCGGCGATCGGCTTGCCGAGCGCCAGGTTGGTGGCGTCCGCGGCGTGCGCCACGGCGACGACGCCAAGCGGCGCGACGAGCGCCAGCGCGGCACCCGCCACGACCGTGTGCTTCCAGGGGGTTCTCATGAACGTCCTCGTTCTCCCGCCGGGGCGGGCTCGTCCACCCGCGGGCGACGGTGCCCGACGGCGGACGCGATCGTGCTGGTGCGGCGCCACCGTCACGGGTGGGTCGGGTCAGGGCTGGTTCGGGGTCGGGACCGGGCCCGAGGTCGGATCCGGTCGGCCGGGTGCCACGAAACGACCCGTCAGGGATGGTCACCGGTCGGACCCGTGGCGGAATTCGAGAGTTGCAGCGTGTGCACTGCTTTGTGCTGGACTTCTGTCAACTTCTTGCGTTGTGCAGTACGGACGTTACGAGACGGACATCCAGGGCGTCAAGGGTCGGCGTGGCGTGGGTACCCCGAGCGACGATGGGCCGGGATCCCCGGAGACGAAGGAGTCGTGCGATGGCGAAGTACCTGATCTCGTTCCCCAGCGGCGAGATGGAGCTCGGTCCAGGCGGCCTCGAGGCCGCCGCGGACGCGGCGCACACGGTGGTGCGCGAGGCCAAGGAGGCCGGAGTCTGGGTGTTCGGCGGCGGGATCGACGAGAGCGTCCCGCCGGTCCTGGTCTCCGGGGACGGCACCGTCACCGAGGGCACGTACCCGCAGACCGCCCGGATCGAGGGCGGCTACACCGTGCTGGACGTACCCACGCGTGACGACGCGCTCCGGTGGGCGGCGAAGATCGCCGTCGCCTGCCGCTGCCGCCAGGAGGTGCGCGTGTTCCAGGACGACCCCGAGAGCTGACGGCTCGCCGGCGCAGCCGTGCGCACCGGCGCCGTCGATCCTCGTGCTGCTACCCGGTGGTGCGCGTGAGTCGGGCGGTCGCCACGGCCGCGTGCAGCGCTGCGCGTGCGGCGGCGACCTCCGGGTGCGCCCGGGTCCCGCGACGGTAGGCGAGCGAGGTCCGACGGCGGATGGCGAGCGGCGTGAGGACCACACCCGTGGGAGGGTTCCCGGCCGCGAGGTCCGGGACGAGCGCGACGCCCTGCCCGGCGGCGACGAGCGCGAGGACCGCACCGAAGTCGTCCGCGTGGTGACGGATGCCGGGGGCGTAGCCCGCGGCCTCGCAGGCCCTGACGGTCAGCGTGTGGCACAGGGTCCCGGGCGTCCCGGCGATCCAGGGCGCGTCGCGACGGTCGGCGAGCGACCCGGCGTCCAGGGCGGCCAGGTGGACCGT
Source organism: Cellulosimicrobium sp. 22598 (assembly GCF_052044445.1). Taxonomy (NCBI): domain Bacteria; kingdom Bacillati; phylum Actinomycetota; class Actinomycetes; order Micrococcales; family Promicromonosporaceae; genus Cellulosimicrobium; species Cellulosimicrobium sp. 22598. The sequence continues at coordinate 204,863 of NZ_JBQEMZ010000007.1, read as the reverse complement.
CTCCTCCAGCAGCGGCTCCGTCTCGACGCCGGGCCCGACCGTGAGCGGGACGTGGTCGTACTCCTGGACCAGCGCGACGTCGACCGCGTCCCCGCGCAGCGCGGCGGGGACCGTCGCGGGGTCGAGCTCGGAGACCAGGAGCCGCAACCCCGGGTGGTCGGAGCTCAGGCGCACGACCGCGGGCGTGAGCAGGGTCGGCACGGCGGTCGGGAAGACGCCGAGCCGCAGCGTCCCGCGGAGCGTCGTGGCGGCCGAGGCGAGGTCCGCGTCGGCCTCGCGGAGGATCTCCAGGATCTTCTCGGTGTGCTCGACGAGCCGTTCGGCGGCCGCGGTGAGCCGGACCCGGCGGCCCGACCGCTCCAGCAGGGCCACCCCGGCGTCGCGCTCGAGCACGGAGAGCTGCTGCGACACGGCCGACGGCGTGTAGGTGAGCGCCTCGGCCACCGCCGCGATGGTTCCCCGGTGCGAGAGCTCCCGGAGCAGCCGGAGCCTGCGGACGTCGAGCATAAGAGGAACTTACGGCATGCCGCACGAACGTGAACTGGACCCGACGGTGGCGGCGGGCCCAGAGTGGCCGCCATGGAGCTCTCCGGCCTCTACGTCCCCCTGATCACCCCGTTCACCGACGACGACCGCCTCGACCTCGACGCGCTCGCGACGCTCGCCGCCACGGTCCTCGACGAGGGCGCGGCGGGCGTCGTCGCCCTGGGCACGACCGGAGAGCCGGCGACGCTGACTCGCGCCGAGGCGCGTCAGGTCGTCGACGTCTGCGCCGAGGTCTGCGCAGGACACGACCGGCACCTCGTCGTCGGCACGGGGACGAGCAGCACCGCCGCGTCCGTCGACCTCATCACGGCCCTCGACCCCCGAGCGACGGCCGCGCTCGTCGCGGTCCCGTCGTACACGCGCCCCTCCCAGGAGGGCGTCGTCGAGCACGTCCGGCGCCTCGCGGCGGCGGCCCCCGTCCCGCTGGTCGTCTACAACGTCCCGTACCGGACGGGCCTGACCCTCACGGCGGACACGCTCCACCGGCTCGCCGACCTGCCCGGCGTGGCCGGGTTCAAGCACACGGTGGGCTCGATCGACGACACGACGGTCGCGTTCCTGAGCGCCCTGCGGCCCGACGTGTCCGTGCTCGCCGGCGACGACCTGTACGCGGGGCCGCTGATCTCCCTCGGCGCCCGCGGCGCGATCACCGCGAGCGCCAACGTGGCCCCGCGCGCCTATGCCGAGCTGATCGAAGCCTGGCGGCACGGCCCGGCGCACCGGGCCCGCACGGTGCACGACGCGCTCGTCCCGCTCACGCGCGCCCTCTTCGCCGAGCCCAATCCCGCGGTGATCAAGGCCGTCCTCGCCGCCGACGGCCGGATCGCCAGCCCTCACGTGCGGCTCCCGCTGCTCCCGGCGTCCCTGGACGCGCTCTCGGCGGCCCTCGCGTCCCGCGACGCACTGCTGGGCTCCCTCCGGGCAGCCGGACCGGCGGCGGCCTCGGCCCACCGGCGCACCACCGACGCACCACCGCGCGGCACACGCGAGGACGCGCGGCCGGTCGGGAGGTGACCTTCCTCGATCATGACGATCGATTCCAGTATCGTTGCGACATGCATGCGATCGGATTACTCGCGAGCCTGCGCCGAGACCTCGGCCCGCGACGTCGAGCGGTGCTTCCGGTGGCGCTCGTACTGATCACCGCTGCTGCCACCGTGTCCTGCGGGACCGGGACCTCCGCCTGCGACCCGTCCCGGGTGCTGGCCACGGAGGCCGGGCCGGAGGACTCGGTGGACCTGAGCTCCCCGGACGTCGACCCGGGATCGATCGGCGAGACCCGGCTTCTCCACGAGCAGGACGGGTACGCGTTCTTCCTCGCCGAGTCGCTCGAGCCGGACACCGCCTTCTGCCTGTGGATCGAGCGCGACGGCGCGTTCATCGGCAGCGGGTGCGGGGGTCCGACGATCCGCACGAGCCTGCCCCCGGAGCAGGTCAGCGCTGCCTACGACGCGGGCGGTGACGTCGCCGAGCGGGCAGCGAGCGACTGGGACTGGACCGACGGGTGCCTGGCGGTCTCGACGTAGCGACCGCTCCCCCGACCGCGAGGACGAGCGCCCTGACGGTGACGATCCGCGTCCGGTGGCGATTTTCCGTTGCCCCCGGGTGCGCACGCGTCGAGAGTGTCGGCATGCTGATCAGACGCGAGCGCCCGTCCGACGTCCCGGCGATCCGGGCGGTCACCGCGGACGCGTTCTCCGCGGTCGAGCACGCCGCCCCGTCCGTCGAGCCGGACGGCGCACCCGGCGAGGCCACCCTGGTCGGGTGGCTGCGCGAGGACGGCGGGTGGATCCCGGAGCTGTCGCTGGTCGCCGAGACCGGACTGCCCGACCCGCAGGTCGTCGGTCACGTGGTCGCCACCCGCGGGCGGCTCGGGGACCGGCCGGCGCTGGGGCTCGGGCCGCTCAGCGTCCGTCGCGACCACCAGCAGCGCGGAGTGGGTTCCGCGCTGATGCACACGATCCTCGGCGCGGCGGACGCCCTCGCGGAACCCGTCGTGGTGCTGCTCGGGGAGCCGGCCCTCTACTCCCGGTTCGGGTTCGTGCCCGCGAGCACCCTCGGGATCGAGGCTCCCGAGCCGGCGTGGGGGGACTACTTCCAGGCGCGCGCCCTGAGCGCGTGGCGCGACGAGTACGCGGGCCGGTTCACCTACGCCGCCCCGTTCGACCGCCTGTGACGTGAGGCCGTGCGGCGTGCGCACGACGACGGGACGCCACCCGGGCGCCGAGCGCGCCCCTCTGCCTAGCCGAACGCCACGACGGCGACGCCCGCAGCGACCGTCAGGGGCGCGAGCACGAGGCCCTGCCGGACCACGTGCCACGCGGGCGGCGGCCCCTGCTCGAACGCGTGGCGGCGGTACTGCTGCCACCACAGCACGGTCGCGAGCGACGCCCACGGCGTGACGAGCGGCCCGGCGTTCACCGCGACGAGCAGGGTCGCGAGCCGGTCGACGCTCTCCCCCGCCGCGGGCAGCAGCGCGAGGAACGCGGGCAGGTTGTTGACGAGGTTCGCCGCGACGACGCCGGTCGCAGCGAGCCGCGCGAGGTCGCCCGGGCCGGTGCCCGTGCCGGCGACGGCGGCGAGGAGGTCGCCGAGCCCGTGCGCGTGCCACGTCTCGACGACGACGAACAGCGCGGCGACGACGAGGGCCGACCGCCACGGCAGCATCTCCCGCACGGGGACGAGGGGCTGCACGCGCCGCCACCATGTCGCCAGCACGAGGACCGCGGCGCCCGCGAGCGCCGTCGGCGCGACGGGCAGCTCGAGCGCGAACGCGACCGCGAGGAGCGCGACGACGGCGGCGGTGACCCGGAGGAGCACCTGGTCGGGCGGCGTCGGGCCGGCTCCCCCGAGCGTGAAGCGTCCGCGCAGGTCACGGCCGTGCAGCACGAGCAGGACGACGACCGTCACGGCGAGGACCGCGAGCGCCGGAGCCCACATCACCCCGACGTACCCGGGGCCGAACCGGTGCGCCGCGAGCAGGTTGGTCAGGTTCGAGACGGGCAGGAGCAGCGACGCCGTGTTGGCGAGCGCGAGGACCGTGAGCGCGAGCGGCAGGGGCCGCGTACCCGTGCGGCGCGCGAGGGCGAGCACGACGGGCGTGACGAGCACCGCCGTCGTGTCGAGCGACAGCACGACCGTGCTCGCCGTCGCGAGGACCACGACGAGCCCCCACAGGGCGAGCCGCCGCCCCCGGGCGAGCCGCGCCGCCCGCCCGGCGACGGCGTCGAACAGGCCCGCGCCCGCGCACAGCTCGGCGACGACCGTGATCGCGAGCAGGAAGACCAGCACCGGGCCGGTCCGCGCGAGCAGGTCGCGCGCGTCGGCGGCGGGGAGCAGCCCGGTCGCGGGCAGCACGACGACGACCACCGCCGCGACGAGCCACAGCGGCACACGGCGGCGCGCCGGTGCTCCCGAGGCGTTCACGTCGCGATCGTAAGTCCCGCGACACGGCCACGGATCAGGGCCGCCCCCGAACCGCCGAACCCGGGGTCGGTCCCCACGACGCCGCGCCGGTGGGGAGCGATCCCGGGTTCGGCCTCGTGGTCGCGTTTGCTCCGTTAGTATCTGCGTATGCGTGAAGATATGAAGGCGTGCACCTTCGGGGTGGAGAGCCAGTACGTCGAGCTCGCGGCGGAGGTGTTCTCGCTGCTCGCGGACGCGACGCGCGTCCGGATCGTCCTCGCCCTGCGCGACACCGAGCTGCCGGTCAACGCGCTCGCGGAGATCGTCGGCAAGTCGCCGACGGCCGTCTCCCAGCACCTCGCCAAGCTGCGCTGGGGTCGCATCGTCCGCGCCCGGCAGGAGGGCAACCGCGTCTTCTACTCGCTCGTCGACGAGCACGCGCGGACGCTCGTGACCCAGGCCGTCTTCCAGGCGCAGCACGCCGTGGACGACCACCCCGCGCACCACGCCGACGACGCGCACGCCACGGTCGACGGCTCCTCCCCCGCCGCCGGGACCGCCACGTCCACGGCGGCGGACCGATGAGCACGACCCGCCCGGCCGCCGTCGACCACGACCACGACCACGACCACGACCACGACCACGACCACGACCACGACCACGACCACGACCACGACCACGACCATCCTCACCCGGCCGGGCTGCGCGGCTGGCTGCACGACGTGTTCGTGCCGCACTCGCACGACGCGGCCGACTCGATCGACGACGAGCTCGTCGCGAGCGGGCAGGGCATCCGGGCGGTCAAGGTGTCGCTCGTCGTTCTGGGCGCGACGGCGCTGGCGCAGCTCGGCATCGTCGCGGTCAGCGGCTCGGTCGCGCTGCTCGCGGACACCGTCCACAACCTCTCCGACGCGCTCACGGCCGTGCCGCTGTGGATCGCGTTCGTGCTCGGCCGCCGGGCGGCGACGCGCCGGTACACCCACGGCTACGGCCGGGCCGAGGACCTCGCGGGGCTGTTCATCGTCGCGATGATCGCCCTCTCGGCGGTCGTCGCGGGCGTCGAGTCGGTGCGACGCCTCGCGGATCCCCAACCTGTGGACAACCTGGGCTGGGTGATCGCGGCGGGGATCGTCGGGTTCGCGGGCAACGAGGCGGTCGCCGTGTACCGCATCCGGGTGGGTCGCCGCATCGGCTCCGCCGCGCTCGTCGCGGACGGCGTGCACGCGCGCACCGACGGGTTCACGTCGCTCGCGGTCGTGCTCGGCGCGCTCGGCGTCCTCGCCGGTCTCCCCCTCGCGGACCCGCTCGTCGGCCTGCTCATCACCGCCGCGATCCTCATGCTGCTGTGGGGCACCGCGCGCGACGTCGGGCGCCGGCTCCTCGACGGCGTCGACCCGGACCTCACGGACCGGGCGCGCCACGCGCTCGACGGCGTGGACGGGCTGCAGGGTGTGGACGACGTCCGGCTGCGCTGGTCGGGCCACCGCCTCGCCGTCCAGGCGCGCGTCCTCGTACCGCCGCAGACGCCGGTCGCCGTCGCCGACCGGACCTCGGCCGCAGCCGAGGCCAGGCTGCGGGGCGCGCTGCCGTCGGTCGGGACGGTCGACGTCGTAGTGGCGCCCGCCCGCTGACCGGCCGCCGGCGTCCCGCGCCGCCGAACCGGGGCTCGCTCCCGATTGGGCGCTCCCCTGGGCCGCCGAGCCCGGGGTTCCTCCCCACGGGGCGGCGATCGTCGGGAGGGACCCCGGGTTCGGCACCGGCGGGAGCACGGGCGGACGTGGGTGGTCGGCGTGAGGATGGAGCATGCTGCTCGCCGAGGTCGCCGCCACGTCCGACGCCGTCGCCGCCACCCGCTCGCGCCTCGCCAAGCGCGCGGCCATCGCGGACCTGCTGCGTCGCGTCGCCGCCGACGTCGGCCCGGCCGACACCGCCGGCACCGCCGGCACCGCCGGCACCGCGGACGGTACCGACGGCCGGAGCGGGCGCGACGAGGTCGAGATCGCCGTCGCTTACCTCGCGGGCGAGCTGCGCCAGCGGCGCACGGGACTCGGGTGGCGCTCGCTGCGCGACCTGCCCACCCCGGCCGAGGAGCCGAGCCTCACCCTGACCGCGGTCGACGCCGCGTTCGCGCGCATGGCCGACCTCTCCGGCCCCGGCTCGGCGACGGCCCGCCAGGCCGAGGCCGCGGCGCTGTTCGGTGCCGCGACGGCGCGCGAGCAGTCGCTCCTCGCGGGGCTCGTCTCGGGCGAGCTGCGGCAGGGCGCGCTCGACTCGGTCGTGGTCGACGCCGTCGCCGAGGCGTCGGAGGTCCCCGCCGACGCAGTGCGCCGCGCGGTCATGCTCGCCGGAGCCACGGGACCGGTCGCGCGCGCCGCGCTGACGGCCGGAAGCCCCGAGGCCGCGACCGAGGCCCTCGCGACGTTCCGGCTCACGGTCGGCCGTCCCGTCCGGCCGATGCTCGCGCAGTCAGCGTCCGACGTCGGTGCCGCGCTCGAGAAGCTCGGCGCCGGACCCGGCGGCGAGGGAGTCGCAGAGGGCGAGCGCCCGCCGTCGGGCACCGCGGTGGCCGTGGACGTCAAGCTCGACGGGATCCGCATCCAGGTGCACCGCGACGGCGACGACGTGCGCGTCTTCACCCGCTCGCTCGACGACATCACCGAGCGCGTCCCGGAGATCGTCGCCGCGACGCGGTCCCTCCCGGCCCGGGCGCTCGTGCTCGACGGCGAGGCGCTCGTCGTCGGGCCCGACGGCGTCCCGCGCCCGTTCCAGGAGACCGCCGCCCGCTCCGCGACCCAGGGCGAGCGGAGCGCTGCCGAGGAGGCCGAGCTCGCGGCGTCGCTCGAGCTGTCGCCGTTCTTCTTCGACGCGCTGCACGTCGACGGCCGCGACCTGCTCGACGAGCCGCTGCGCGACCGGCTCGCGGTGCTCGACGACGTGGCGGGCCCCCACGCCGTGCGGCGCCTCGTCACCGCCGACCCCGACGCCGCGACCGCGTTCTTCGAGGGCGCGGTGGCCGAGGGGCAGGAGGGCGTCGTGGTGAAGTCGCTCGACACCCCCTACGCGGCCGGGCGGCGCGGCGCGGGCTGGGTCAAGGTCAAGCCGCGGCACACGCTCGACCTCGTCGTGCTCGCGGTCGAGCAGGGCTCGGGCCGCCGCCGCGGGTGGCTGTCCAACATCTGGCTCGGCGCGCGCGACCCCGACGGCGGGTTCGTCATGCTCGGCGAGACGTTCACTGGGGCTGATGGAACTCATTGGGTTCCCGTGGGGAAGACCTTCAAGGGGATGTCTGACGAAATGCTCGACTGGCAGACGAGGCGGTTCCGTGAGTTGCAGGTCTCCGACGACGGCTGGGTCGTGACGGTCCGACCGGAACAGGTCGTCGAGATCGCCTTCGACGGGGTGCAGCGGTCGAGCAGATACGCCGGAGGCGTCGCCTTGCGCTTCGCGCGTGTGGTCCGCTACCGGGATGACAAGACGGCCGACGAGTCCGACACGATCAACACCCTGCGGGCCCTTCTGGCGTCATAGCCTTTTGGCTGTGAACGATGCCGATTCCGCAAGCAGGCACGCCGCGAGACTGGTCGGCACCTCCGTCTACCAGTTCCGCGTCGCTCGCGCCTTGACGCTCGACTTCGAGAGTGACGATCGCCTCGTCATCGAGACACCCATGTCAGCGCACTCCACCGCTGGCGTGTGGCAGGGGGAACCCGTCGACGGCCGTGCGATCGATGTGCTCCTTCCGCTCCTGAATCAGCGGGTCGAATCGGCGCATGTCAGCACCGTCGGATCGATACGGCTGACGTTCGCAAGCGGCGCCATCGAGGTCAGACCACATCCCGAGTACGAGTCCTGGCAGTTGGCGACTCCCGATACCCAACTGGTGATCTGCACGCCCGGAGGCAGTCTGGCGTGGTGGGAATAAGGCATGCGACTGTCAGCTACCTGTCTGGAATCTACTGAAGCGAACGCCATCGACCGAGGCAGGAGCGTCTTCGACCCCGGCGGCCTCGCGCTCCGGTTCGCGCGCGTGCTGCGCTACCGCGACGACAAGTCCGCAGACGAGGCCGACACGATCGACGCGGTGCGCGCGCTCGTGCGGTAGGGAGTGGTCAGCGCGGGCGGGCCGAGGGGTCCGGCGCGACGAGCCGGACGGTGCCGTCCCGGTCGACGAGCGCCCTCCGGCCGGTCGCGTGGTCGAGCACGTCGACGACGTCGTCCTCCGGCATCACCGTCACGGTGAACAGCGGTCGGCTGCCGCCGAGCGCGGGGTACGGCTGGAGCGCGCCCACCCCGGCCTCGGCGCGCGACCTCTGCTCCGGCGTCAGCCGCGCCCAGGAGAGCCGTTCGCGCAGCCAGGTCGGCTGCGCCTCGACGGACCGCGGGAACCGCTCCAGGTCGCTGGCGAAGTCGGCGGGGCCGGCCGGGGGCACGAAGCCGGGTTCGGTGTCGACGTCGTACGACGCGTCGACCTCGCCGTCGGCGCGCACCGTCATGGAAATGGTGAACCAGGCCCCCCGGCCGGGCGCCGCCGTCGCCGCCCGCAGCTCGGCGAGCGCCTCCACGAACGTCGAGGAGGTCGGCTTCTGCGCGAGGGGCGGTGGCCACGCGCCGCGGAGCGACACGTGCGACTGCGTCCGGTCGGCCACGACGAACGCGCGGTACGACAGCTCGTCCCACGGCTCGGTCTGGGCCGCCGCCAGTTCCTGCGCCAGCACGCCCAGCAGGCGCGTCTGCGCCTCGGCCGCGGCGGCCTGCTCGGCGGAGGGCCGCTCCTCCCCTCGCCTTCCGAGCGGCCACCAGCCGCCGCGCGGGCTCACAGGCGCGCCGTCCTGACCCGTGCCGCGCCGCGACCCGGCGCTCCAAACACGACGACCGCCATCGCACGCCTCCCCGTCCCGGCCCTCGACCGGGGCCGACCCCCGCGCATTCTTCCGTACGCCCGAGCCCCGTCCTGGGAGACGACCGTGCCCGCGTCACGGCACGAGGCCGTGACGCGGGCACGTCGGGTGCGGGTCAGCAGGTCGGGACGGTGACCGTCTGCTCGACCGTCTGCTCGCCGTCGGGACCGGTGGCGGTCACGGTGACCACGAGGTCACCGGTCACGCCGCGGGCCGCGAACGACTGGTAGGCGTTCGCCCCGGGCGCGACGTCCGTGAACGTCTTGGCCCCGAGCGCCGAGGCGAGCTCGACGTCCACCGCGGCGTCGGAGACGTTCACCGCGCGGACCGCGACGTACGGCTTCCCGGCGAGGCAGCGCGGGCTGAGCGTGACCTCGACGAGCTCGACGTCCGCCGGCTCCTCCAGGGCGTCGATCGCGCCCTGGAGCGCGAGGCGTGCGTCGCGCAGCGCCGCGTCCGACGCCGCCGCGTCGTCCCGGGTCTCGGTCGCCGCGGCGAGCGCCGTGCGGAACGCCTGCCACGACTCGGGGCTGTACCCCTCGTCGGTCAGGGACTCCGCGCTCGTCACGAGGTTCTCGAGCCGACGACGCTCGGCCGGCACGAGCTGGTCGGTCGCCAACCCGAGACGGCGCGCCCGCTCGTCGACCTGCGCCTGGGCGGCGCCGTCGGTACCGAGCAGCGACCGCGCGGCGGCGAGCTCGCGCGAGAAGACGCCCGCGTCGATGCGGCCGTACCGCTCGATCTCCGCCTCGAACGCCGCGGCGTCCTCGACCGACGCCGCGAGCGCGGCCGTGTCGGTCGGCGGGACCTCGACCTCGTAGGCGTCGGTGAAGAACCGCATGCTGTCGAGGTTCGCGACGTACGGGTGGTCGGCGTACGCCTCGGTGGACAGGCGCACCCACACCTGGTGCTTGCCGCGGACCGTGGTCGGCAGGTCGACGACGGCCGTGCCGTCCGTCGTCCAGCTCGACCCGGTGTTCGCCAGCGGGACGGTGACGAACGGCTCGCCCGGGTTCGCCGGGTCGAACGCGTCGAGGTAGACCGACAGCGCCGAGTTCCGACCCGACCGGTTCGAGTTGTGCACGTAGTGCACGGAGAGCTGGTCGAGCGCGGCGGAGCCGAGGTCGATCTCGCCGTACGCGAGCCAGTCGCCGTCCGCGGTGCCGCCGACGTTCGTCACCGGCCCGCTCGTCCACGTCGAGCTCTCGTTCTTCAGCCCGCGGCCGGAGTTCGACGTCCAGGCCTCGGACTCGACGACGACCGACGTCGGGCCGCCCGGCGCGAACGTGAGGCTGTCGAGGTTCGCGACGTACGGGTGGTCGGCGTACGGCTCTGTCGACAGGCGCACGAACACCTCGTGCGTCCCCTGCACCGTCTGCGGCAGGACGACGGTCGCCGTCCCGTCCGCGGTCCAGCTCGACCCGGTCGTCGGCAGCGGCACGGTGACGAACGGCTCGCCCGGGTTCGCCGGGTCGAACGCGTCGAGGTACACCGACAGCGCCGAGTTGTTCCCCGACCGGTTCGAGTTGTGCACGTAGTGGACCGACAGCTCGCCGAGCGGGAGCTCACCGAGGTCGACCGGCCCGTAGGCGATCCAGTCGCCGTCCGCGGTGCCGCCGACGTTCGTCACCGGCCCGCTCGTCCACGTCGAGGACTCCTTCTTGAGCCCGCGACCGGAGTTCGCGGTCCAGTCCTCGGCCTCGATCGTCACGGTCGGCGACTCGCCCGGCTGGCCGGGGGCCGTCGGGTCCTCGGCGCTGAACCGGAACCAGTCGAAGTTGCCGACCCAGTTCCGCCCCGACGGGGCGAGCAGCTCGAACGTGACGGCCTTCGCGTCCACGAGCGCCTGGACGTCGCCGAGCTCCGCCGTCACCTCGGTGTACTTGCCCCAGCCGCTGGTGCCCTTCAGGTCCACGGTCGCGACCACGGGGCCGTTCACGTCGCCGGCGTGCACGCGCACGGTGCTGGGCGTGTCCGTCGGGGCGAAGCTCGTGTCGTACCGGACCGTGAGGAAGCGCGGCGGCGTGTCCCCGGCCGCGGTCTCGAAGGTCATGTCGCGGTACTGCACCCACGACCCGGAGCGCACGCCGCCGAGGTTGCCCGACGAGCTGTTCGCCTCGTTCTTCAGCTCGCCGCCCGACCACGCCTCGGACTGCTCGGCCTCGAGCGTGCGGTAGCCGCCGCCCGTGAGGTCGAGCGCGTCGATCGCCGCGCCGAGCCGGTCGGCCGCGAACCGCAGCGCGATGCTCGTCGCCGCCTCGTCCGCGAGGGCGTCCTGCGCCTGGGTCAGCGCGGTGGAGAACCTGTCGAACGTCACCGAGGAGTAGTTCCCGTGCCGCACGAGCACGGCGTCGTCGACGAGCCCGGCGAGCGCGTCGCGCTCGGCGGACGCCACGGACAGGCGCAGCGGGGAGAGCACCGAGACGCCCTGTCCGCGCAGCGACGACGCGGCGACGTCGTCGGCGAGCGCACCGTCGCCCAGGTGGACGTAGAAGCGCGCGTCGGCGGACGCCGTCCCCGTCAGGGAGACGGTGAGCGCGGTCGGCGACGCGACCGTCACGGCCGCCGTGACGCCGTCGGGCAGCCCGACGACGTTCGCCGCCCCGCCCGCGACGAGGTCCGTGCCGGCGGGCGCGGCGAACCGCGCGCCGTCGAGCGTGAGCGTCACGGTCGCGTCGAGCGCGCCGCCGTCGCCGGTCTGCACGGTCGTGGGGTCCGCGCTGACGCGCGGTCCCTCGGCGGGCTCGTCGGTGGCGGTGCTCATCGAGAACGCGGGCTCGGTGTCCGTGCCCCAGTCGCTCGGCTGCTCGCCCATGCGGAACGCGAGGTCCGCGCCCCCGATCACGGTCGCGTAGTCGACCCACGTGTTGCCGAACGGTGCGCCGTCGAGCGTCGCGGACTGGACGTAGAACGCGTCCTCGGAGACGCCGTCGGCCGTGACCGTGAAGGCGCTGCCGTCGTCGTAGGTGATGGTCGTGGAGTCGAAGAACGGCGAACCGATCTGGAACTCGTCCGACCCGGCGGTCACCGGGAACAGGCCGACGGCCGCGGCGACGAACATCGTCGACATCGTGCCGGCGTCGTTGTCCATCGTGGGGAGCATCCCGCGCGGGTCGAGCTGGTAGACCTTCGTCTTCACGGGCGGTGTGAACTCCCCGCCGCCGCTCGGGACCGCGCTGGAGGAACCGGTCGCGATGTACCGGTTCCAGGTCTCCTTCGTGTAGATCGCGCGCGCCCACTTCTGCGTGAGGCTCGGCTCGCCCGTGTAGTTGAACAGGTACGGCGCCTGCAGGTCGATCTCGTTGGCGTTCGAGTGGAGCATGGCCTTGCCGTCGTCCGGTGCGTGCTCGCCGAACATGTGGCGCATCGCGAGGCGCGCCGCCTCGGGGCCGCCCATCGCCTCGACGAGCGCGTCCATGTCGTACGCGTCGTACCAGTGGTACTGCCAGAGCGTGCCCTGGTAGAGGCTCGCGGCCTCGAACTTCGCGTAGTCGGCGCTCTGCCACGAGCCGTCGGCGGCGCGCGGGGTGAGGAGGCCGACCTGCGTGCCGTCGGCCGCGGTCCACGCGCCCGGCTTGGTGAGCTTCTCGATCGGCCACGACGCCTGCTCGCGCATCGTCTGCGCCTCGTCCGTCAGGCCGAGCTCGTCCGCGATCACGGAGAGGCCGTACTGGTCGTAGCCGCGCTGCACCGACGCGCCGGGGTTGCCCGCCACGTACCCGCGCTGGAGCTCGTCCGCGCTGTACTGCCCGGCGAGCCGCTTCAGCGCCGGGTACGCCTCGTCGAGGCGGTCGAACCCGTCGAATCCCTTCGCGATCGCGTCCGCGACCACGACGGACGACCGCTCCCAGCGGACCGTCGGGACCGAGTGCACGAACCCGCCGAGGCCGCTGCCCGTGCCGGTCGCCTCGGCGTCCGCGAACAGGTAGACGAGCGACTGCACCATGTCGCGGTACAGCGCCGGGTCGATGTAGGCGATGACGGAGAACTTGCGGAAGTCGTCCCACGTGGCCCACGAGTCGTAGTACGTGAAGCCCTGCGCCGCGTGCACCGCGCCGTCGACGCCGCGGTACGTGCCCGACGTGCTCGTCGCGTTCATCGGCATGGCGAACATGCGGTACAGGTGCGTGTAGAAGAGCTGCTGCAGCTCGCCCGTCGGGTCCGTCGCCGTCGAGGCGTCGATCGCGACCCGCCCGAGCGTCGCGTTCCACTCGGCCCGCGTGCGGTCACGGATCGCGTCGAACGACAGGTCACCGAGCTCGACCGCCTGGTCGGTCCGCGCCTGCTCGACGCTCACCGGCGACAGCGTGACCTGCAGGCCGACGTCCCCCGCGTCGGCCGGGTCGAACGTGAGGACCGCGCCGGTGTCGACGCCGTCCTGGGACGTCGCGTCGACGAGCTTGTCGTCGTCGCCCCACGTCTGCACCGTCGCGGGCTGCAGCGTGCGCGCGGTGTAGTAGAGCGTGTAGGCGGCGTTGTAGAAGTAGCCCGTGACCTGGCCGGACAGCTCGACGGTGCCGTCCGCGCGCGTCTCGACCTGCACCGAGGACGAGCGGCGGCTCGTGTTGTTGGTCTCGAGGTCGACGACGAGGCTCGGCGTCGAGCCCTCGGGGAACGCGTAGCGGTGCACGCCCGAGCGCGTGGTCGCCGCGACCTCGGCCTCGATCGTGCCCGGCGCGGCCGCGATGGCGCCGTCCTTGCCCGCGACGTTGCCGAGCCCGACGGAGTAGAAGCCCGGGCCGGCCTGCTCGTCGTCGTGCGAGAAGGTGTGCGCGTACGTGCCCGTGCCCGGCCGCGCGGTGTACGACCCGGAGGTCGGGACCACGAGGATGTCACCGCCGCCGCCGGAGCCCCCCACCCCGTCGAGGTTGGTGTGCGTGAAGCCCGAGATCTTGGACTGCGCGTAGTCGTAGCCGGTGTTGTTGCGCCCCGGCGTCGTGCGCGGGTTCACCTTGGCCAGGCCGTTGGGCGCCTGCGCGGCGGGCATGTCGTTGCCGTAGTCGCCCTCGGTGCCGACGAACACGTCGACGAGCGACGCGAGGTCGCTCTCGGCGGTGGGCACCACGGGGGCCGCGACCGCGGCGGCGGGCGGCAGGACGCCGACGGCGAGCGCGGCGGCCAGAGCCCCGGCGAGGGCTCCGCCGAGCCGGCTGCGGCGGCCTCGTCGGGTATGGGGGTCGGACGTCGGGCTGGCCCCGCGTCGTCCGACAGCGCTGTCAAGACGCGCGGCAGATGGTCTGGCCACGAGAGTTCTCCTTGGGGGGGGTCGTGCCGAGGCTGCTCCGCCTCGCCGCCCTCACGGTACGTGTCGTCCCCGCCGACCTCAAGACCCCGCCCCCGAAGTTCACCTGCCCGACGGACGGTCGTCCCCGCGGCGCTACCCGCCGCCCGGGCGCCCGCTCGCACCGTCCGCGACCGGGCCGAGACGGTCGAGCCACGCCCGGACCGGGCCGAGCGACACGAGCCCCGACCCGGCTCCCGCGAGCTCGTCCGGGGTGCGCGCGAGCGCGTCCCGCGCACGACGCGCGAGGCGCGCGTCCCCCAGCCGGACGGCGGTCTCGGCCACGAGCGCCCACCGCAGCTCGCGCAGGTGGTCGGCCGGGGGCTCGGGTGCCACGCGGACCAGGTCGGCGGCGGCCTCGCGGTCGCCGGCGTCGAGCGCGAGCAGCGGCGCGGCCCACGGCGCGTACGGTCCCGCGTCGCCGAGCCCGGCGAGCGGGCGGCCGTGGCGGAGCCGCACCGTGAGCAGCGCGAGCGGGAGCAGCCCGTCGCGCACGCCCGGCATGCGCACCCCGGCCAGCAGGTCGTCGGCGGCCCGGTACGCGCGCGCCGCGGCGTCGGGCGAGGAGGTCTCGGCGTCGCGCATCGCCCGGTACCAGGCCGTGAGCATGGGGACGACGGGCGACTCGTACCCGGCCGCCACGTCCTCCGCCGCCGCGGCGTGGGCGTCGGCGTCGCCGAACCGCCCGGCCCCCGCGGCGGCCTGCATCCGGACGAGGTGCCCGAGGATCGCGAACGTCGGCAGGTCGTGGGCGGCGGCGAGCGCGACGAGCTCGGCGCCGGTCGTCTCGCGCTCGGCGGCCGCGCCCGGACGTTGGAACGACTGGAGGAACCGGGCGTTGAGCGCGAGCGCGAGCGTCCCCGGGTCGCCGACGGCGCGCGCGACGCCCACCGCGTCCTGGGCCGCGGCCCACGCCCACGCGTCGCGCGTCCCCCGGTGCTCGATCCCGACGACGGCGAGCAGGCGCGCCCGCAGCACCGGGCTCGCCTCGGAGCCCAGGCGGCGCAGCGTGCGCCGCGCCACGCCGACGAGCGCGGCGGCCGCCTCGGGGTCGTCGCTCCGGGTCCAGACGGCCGGGACGTCGTACGCCGTGACCGTGCGCGCGGTGAGCACCGGGTCGCCCGTCGCCTCGGCCGCGAGCGCCGCGGCGACCCGCTGCTGCTGCGCGGTCGCGAGGTGGTCTCCCCCGGCGATCGCGAGCGTGCGCGCGACGTCGACCGTGGACCGCAGGTGGGCGCGCGAGGTCGGGGCCGTGACCGCGAGGCGGGCACCCGGCGTCGGGCCGTCGAGCGCCGGCGCCTGGGCGAGCACGTCGCGCTCGAGCCGCACGAGCTCCGGTCCTGGGTCGAGGCCGAGCTCGTCGGCGAGTCGGCGACGCGCGCCGCGCACGACGGCGAGCGCGTCCGTCTGGCGCCCCTCGCGGTACAGCGCGAGCGCGAGCAGCGCCCACGCGTGCTCGCGCCAAGGGTGCGCGGCGGCGTGCGCGTCGAGCGCGGCGACCGCCTCGCCCGGGCGCCCGTCCGCGAGCAGCGCCTCCGCGAGCAGCTCGACGGCCCGCGCGTGCACCTCTGCGAGGTGCCGCCGCTCCGCCCGCACCCACGCGCGGTCCGGCAGGTCGGCGTACGGCTCCCCGCGCCACGCCGCGACCGCGTCCTGCAGGGCACGCGTGTCCGACGGCGCGTCCCCGACCCCGAGCCCCGGCGTGGCGCCGGGTGCCGCGGCGGCCAGGCCGTGCGTCGTGCGTCCACCGACCGGGGCGACGGCCGACTCCAGCCGCGCCGCGTCGAGCGCACCGTCCGGGACCCGCAGCGCGTAGCCGCCGTGCTCGGTGACGAGGACGCGCGGCCGCGTGCGCGGTGCGCGCTCGGGTTCCAGGCGACGGCGCAGGTCGCCGACGAACGTCGCGAGGGCACCGCGCCGGGCGCGGAGGTCGCGCTCCGCGTCGTCGTCCCACAGGTCCGCCGCGAGCCGCTCGAACGACACCGGACGGCCGCGCGCGGCCGCCAGCCGCGCCAGGAGCTCGCGCTGACGCGGGCCGCCCGGGTCGACCTCCGCGCCGTCGCGCAGCAGCCGGACCGGCCCGAGCACCTCGATGCGCAGCTCCACCACCCGGCCATTCTCGCCGGGCCGTGCCGCGGCGGCGACGAGGGCGGCGTGCGCGCGGCCCGGGCGGCGCGCGGCACTGATCGGACGCTGATCCGCCGCTCCGAGGATGGTCGCGAGCCGCCCGGCACGACCTCCGGCGGCCCGAACCACCCGAGAGAGGACCCACCCATGCACATCCCCGGCTTCGAGACCCGCACCGTCGAGGTCGCGCCCGGCGTCGCGCTGCGCGCGGAGACCGCGGGCGACGGCCCGACCGTCGTCCTGCTGCACGGCTTCCCCCAGACCCGCCACATGTGGCGGCACGTCGCCCCGGACCTCGCGCGCGACCACCGTGTCGTCGTACCCGACCTGCGCGGGTACGGCGACAGCGCCAAGCCCGCCGCGACGACGCCCGACGTCTACGCCAAGCGCGCCATGGGCGCCGACGTCGTCGCGCTCGCCGACGCGCTGGACGTCGACCGGTTCGCCCTGGTCGGCCACGACCGGGGTGCGCTCGTCGCGTTCCGCGCCGCGCTCGACCACCCGGACCGCGTGAGCCACCTCGGGATCCTCGACGTCGTGCCCACGCTCGACACGTGGGGCGTGCTGCACGGCGTGGACGCCGCGGTCGCGTTCCACCTCTACCTCATGGCCCAGCCGCCGGGCCTGCCCGAGGCGATGATCCGCAACAGCGCCGACGCGTTCTTCGGGTCCTTCCTCGACGCGTGGACCCAGGACCCCGCGGCGATCCCCGCGGACGTCCGCGCGCACTACCTCGCGGCGAGCCGGGACGCCGTCGACTCGATCGTCGCGGACTACCGCGCGACGGCGACCGTCGACGTCGAGCACGACCAGGCGTCGCTCGACGCCGGGGACCGGCTGGCCATGCCGGTCACCGTGGTGCAGCAGGACTGGGGCGCGCAGCTCGGGTACGACGCCGCGGGCGTCTGGCGGCGCTGGGCACCGGACCTGGAGCACCTCACGACGACGGCCGGCCACTTCATGGCCGAGGAGGCCCCGGCCGACGTCGCGGCGGTCGTGCGGGCGCTCGGCCGGCGCTGACCGGCCGGCCCCGCGGTCCGTCCTGCCGCGGACGTCAGCCCCGGGCCCCACCCCGAGATCGACCCACCCGTCGTCAGGTCGACCCCCTGAGGGTCGATCTCGGACGCTCGGGCCGATCTCGCGCACCCGTCGCGCGTCCGTCTCAGCGGTACCAGTCCTCGTCGATCGTCGCGAGGCGCGACGGGTGCGCCTCGGGCCCGAGGCCGTAGAACCGCTGGAAGCTCATGAGGAGCGGACGCCACCGGTCGGGGTCGACGCGGTGCGCGGTCCGCGGCATGCGGACGCTCTCGTGGACGTGCACCCGCGTCACGCGCACCTCGAACGCGACGAGCGACCCGGCGCGGGCGGGATCGTCGCGCCCGAGCAGGTGGGCGTGCACGAGCCGTGCCTCGACCGCGACGGGGCACTGCGCAGCGCGCGGCGGCGCGACCGTGTCCGACGCGACGGGCGTCAGCCCCGCGCGCGCGAACTTGTCCGGCTCGTAGCGGTACCCGACGGACGCCTTGCGCTCCGGGACCGGGTCCCGCCCGGTCGTCAGGGCGAGGCGGTCGACGGCGTCGACCTCGGCCGTCGAGGGCAGGTTCACGACGACCTCGCGCGTCGCGAGGAGGTTCAGCGCCGTCTGCGAGCGCGCGCCGAGGCCGAGCACCGCCGTGCGGCCCAGCCAGAACACCGACGACATCGGGGCGAGGTTGACGCGGCCGTCGGTGCTCACCGTGCTGAGCAGCGCGACCGGCGTGCCGAAGTACAGGATCCCCGGGTCGATCACGACGTGCGACGGGGCGGGGCGGGTCGAGGTGGTGGTCACAGACCCAGCCTCGCCGCGCGCGGACGCGACGTCTGGCGGCCGTCGGACGTCGCGTCCGGGGCGCGACGGCGGCGCCTACGACAACAGCACGGCGACCCGGTCGGCGCGGTCGTCGTCGGGCCGCGTGCCCTCCTCGACGACCTGCCGCGCGAGCTCGCGCAGACGGACGTTGCGCTCGTTCGACGCGCGCTTGAGGAGCGCGAACGCCTGCTCGGGCCGGACCCCGAGCGTCGCGGCCACGACCCCCTTCGCCTGCTCGATCGGGCCCCGGCTGTCGGCCGCGGCCGTGATATCCCGCTGCGCCTGGCGTCCGGCCTGCGCACGGACCGGTCGCGTCACGTCGACGAAGTACCCGAGCAGCTCGACGACCCGCCCCGTGTCGCGGTCGCGCCGCCCCTGGCCGACGACGACGAGGACACGCTCCCTGCCGCGCGCGTCCATGATGCGGTGCAGGCTCGAGAAGGGTGCGCCGTCGCGCCGTGCACGCTCCAGCACGTCCCGGACGCGCTCACGGTCGTCGGGGTGCTTGTGGGCCAGCACGAGCGCCGTCGTCGGCACGACGTCGCCCGGCTCGAAGCCGTGCAGGCGGTACGTCTCGGCCGACCACCACCAGGTGTCGGTCGCGAGGTCGACCCGGTACTGCCCCAGGGTCGTGTCGTCGGCGAGGGACAGCGGGTGCAGCGTGGCGTGATCCTCCAGGGACATGGGTCGTCTCCGTCGTGGTTCAGCGGGTCGTGAGCCAGGTCCAGACTCAAGACCCGGACTGTAGTCCGACGCGGCGTTCCTGCAACCGCCGGCAGCCCGCAACGAACCGCGCGCACCGGCGTACGGTGGAACGAGGATGGCCT
Organism: Cellulosimicrobium sp. 22598; assembly: GCF_052044445.1. Lineage (NCBI taxonomy): Bacteria > Bacillati > Actinomycetota > Actinomycetes > Micrococcales > Promicromonosporaceae > Cellulosimicrobium > Cellulosimicrobium sp. 22598. The sequence continues at coordinate 185,930 of NZ_JBQEMZ010000007.1, read as the reverse complement.
CCAGGAGACGCGGGCTCCCGACAGACCTCGGTGCTCCACCGTGCGACGGTTCCCCGCCCCTGTGCCGGCCGCCGGACGGGAAGCGGGCCATGAGCCTCGCGAGCGGTCTCCAGGGGTACGTGATCGGCGCCGCCGGGACGCTGGGGGACGACGTCGAGGCGTCGCTCACGGTGTCGGAGCACGGGGTGGTCGCCCAGCTCGGCGGGGGCGCGGCCGGTGCCGTGCGGTGCGACCGGGCCGAGCTGCTCGCGGCCGAGGGACCCGGCCGGACGGCGCGGTCGCGGCACGCGACCCAGCTCGTGCCCGACGCGACCGACGAGCCGCGCTGGGCCGCCTGGCGGCTCGCGCTCGCCCGCGAGGGGTACTGCCGCGCGGTCGTGGCCCCGGCCGACGTGCGGCCCGGCGTCGTGATCGCGCTCACCCTCTACTCGCGCACCCCCGAGGCGTGGCCCGAACCGTCGGTCCGGGCCGCCGAGGCGCTGGTACGCCTCGTCGCCGGAGAGCTGCGGCTCCGGTCCGACGTCGGCGCGGACCCCCGGGCGGACCTCGCCCGGCGGCGCCGCGCCGAGGTGACCGTCCAGCGGGCGGCCGGGGTGCTCATGGCGCACGAGGAGACCACGGCGGGCGAGGCCCACGACGCGCTGCGCGCGACGGCACGACGGCGCGGGGTGGGCATCGTCGCGGTGGCGGAGACGGTCCTCCGCTCGGCACCGCCGAGCCGACGCGTCGGCGAGATCGTGGAGCGGCGCACCGCGTGGGAGGACGAGTGGCCAGGACGATGACCCTGCAGGTCGTGTCGCCGGGCGTGCGACCGCAGTGATGAAAGACTGACCGCGGTGGACGACGAGGACGGAGGCGGACGGTGGGCGCGTCAGAGCTGCTGGGACTCCTGGCGCGCGCGCTCGCCGCGGTCGACGACGACCTCCCCATGCCGGCGCGCCTGTGCCAGGCGTGCGCCACGGTCCTCGGCGCCCAGAGCGCCGCGCTGACCGTCGCCGCGACGTCGCACGACCGGCTCACCGTCGCCACGTCCGACGGCGTCGCGGGACGCATCGAGGATCTCGAGGAGATGCTCGGCGAGGGGCCGGCCCAGGTCGCGCTCACCGAGGACCGCGTCGTGGTGAGCGAGGTCGACGGGAGCCGCGACGCGAAGGCGTTCCCCGTCTTCACGCACGTCGTCGGCGCGATCAGCGGACCCGCCACCTACCATGCCGTCCCCATGCACGCGGGCGGCCGGGTCATGGGCGTGCTCAGCCTCCTCACCGCGTCGGCGACGCTCGCCCGCGGGCCTCAGGACGTCCAGTTCCTCGCCGACGTCGTCGGGCTGTCGCTCCTGGGCGACCTCGACTCGCTCGACTGGTCGACGCGCGCCGAGGTGCACCAGGCGACGGGCATGGTGACCGCGCAGCTCCGCGTCGCCCCCGGTGACGCGCTCGCCGTGCTCCGGGCGCACGCGTTCGCCCGGTCGACGACGCTCGAGGAGGTCGCCGAGGACGTCGTCAGAAGACGGCTGAGCTTCACCTACGACGAGAGCAACGCCGTCCAGACGCAGAGGACCGAGGAACCATGACGCCGCGAACCCCCACCGACTCCCTCGCGCAGGCGACCGCCGCTCTCCTCCGCGAGCACGACATCACCGACGTCCTGCACCACCTGACGCAGGACGCGGTGCACTTCTCCGGAGGCGACGCCGGCGGCGTCCTCGTCCGCACCAACGGCGAGCTGGAGATGCTCAGCGCGACCTCGCACACCGCGACGCACCTGGAGCTCTACCAGGCCCAGCGCACCGAGGGCCCGTGCGTCGACGTCTTCGCGTCCGAGTCACCCGTGGAGGCCGCGGGCGTCCCGGAGGTACTCGAGCGCTGGCCCCACGTCGGCCCCGCGATCGTCGACGCCGGCTACCGCAGCGTCTTCACCACACCGCTCGTCTGGCAGGGCGGCGTCCTCGGCGGCCTCAACGTCTTCGGGCGCGAGCCCGTGGGGCCCTCGGAGGAGCAGCGCCGCATCCTGCGGGCGTTCGCCGACATGCTCACGCTCGCCGTCGTGCAGCCCGACCACCTGGGCGCGGAGGAGCTCACGCGCCACGTCGCGCGGGCGCTCGCGGGGCGGGCCGCCGTCGAGCAGGCCAAGGGTGCGCTCGCCTACCTGCTCGGTGTCGACATGGGCGCCGCGTACGACGAGCTCGTCCGCAGGTCCGAGCAGCAGGGTCGCTCCCTGAGCGCGACCGCCCAGGACATCCTGAGCGAGGCGCAGCGCCCGCGGTGACCCGGCAAGCCCCGACGCGGGCATCCGGGCGGGCTCGCCCGGGCGGGCGGTCGTAGGCTCGACGGCGTCCCGTCCGCCCGCCACAGGGAGCCGCCGTGCGCGCGACCGTCATCCACGCCCCGTACGACGTCCGCGTCGAGCAGCGCGACGACCCGCGACTGCTCGCACCGACCGACGCGATCGTGCGCGTCGAGGCCGCGTGCGTGTGCGGCTCGGACCTGTGGACGTACCGCGGGGCGAACCCGATCGACCACCCCGTGGCGATGGGTCACGAGTACGTCGGCACCGTCGAGGAGGTGGGCGCCGACGTCCGGACGGTGCGCCCGGGACAGCTCGTCGTCGGGTCGTTCTTCGCGTCCGACAACACGTGCCCGATCTGCCGCGCCGGCTACCAGACGTCGTGCGTCCACCGGGAGCCCGTGCGCGGCGCCCAGGCCGAGCTGCTGCGCGTCCCCCTCGCCGACGGGACGCTCGTCGCGACGCCCGAACGTCCCGACGACGACCTGCTACCCGGGCTGCTCACCGCGTCCGACGTGCTGGGCACCGGCTGGTTCGGCGCCCGCGAGGCGCAGGCGGGACCGGGCCGGACGATCGTGGTGGTGGGCGACGGCGCCGTCGGCCTGCTCGCGGTCCTCGCCGCCGCGCAGCTCGGGGCGGAGCAGGTCATCGCCATGAGCCGGCACGCGCCCCGCCAGGAGCTCGCGCGGGCGTTCGGCGCGACCGAGGTCGTCGCGGAGCGCGGCGACGACGGCGTCGCGCGCGTCCTGGATCTCACCGACGGGCTCGGCGCGCACGGCGTGGTGGAGGCGGTCGGCACGCCGGAGTCGGTGGCCCAGGCGCTCGGCGCCGTGCGCCCCGGCGGACACGTCGGCGTCGTCGGGCTGCCGCACGGCGTCGAGCTTCCCGTCGTCGACATGTTCTACCGGCACGTGCACTGGTCGGGCGGCCCGGCGCCGGTCCGCCGGTACCTGCCCGAGCTGATGGACCTCGTCCTCGAGCGTCGCATCGACCCCGCGCGCGTGTTCGACCTCGAGCTGTCGCTCGACGACGCGGCCGAGGGCTACGCCGCCATGGACGAGCGCCGCGCGATCAAGTCCCTGCTGCGCCCCTGACGCCGGCCACGGACGCCCGCGCCACCGGCGAGGCCGTCCGTGTGCGAGCAGCGGCTCCCGGCGGGACCATCGCTGACGTGGGACGTCGCGCGCGCATCACCCGCTCCGGGGCCGTGCCGAGGCACGCGCACGCGCTCGTGCTCGCGCTCGTGCTCGGGACGACCGCGGGCTGCACCGTGAGCCGGCAGGACCCCGGGCAGGCGACCGCGGCCGTGGCCGACGCGCTCGCCCAGGCCGGGTCGGCGGTCGAGACGACGCGGCTCACCGTGCGCCTGCTCGACGCCGACCGCGTCACCACGCCCGTCGCGGACGCCGCGGTGCTGGACCAGGTGCGCGTGCTCGAGGAGTCCACCACGGCGCTCACGACCCTCGTCCCGCCCGACGACGTCTCGTCCGCGCAGCGCGACGCCGGTCTGGTGGCCGTCGCGGACGCGACGCGCGAGGTGGTCGCGGCGCGCGCGTGGGTCGCGCGCGAGGCGGGCGGCGACCTGTCGGAGGCCGGTGCGGTCCCGCTCACGGCGTCCGAGCTCGAGGCCGACCTGGCCCGCGCCGCCGACGACGTGGACACGGCCCTGGCCCTGGCGGGTGGCGCGTGAAGCGGCTCCTCGGGGTCGCGCTCGGGATCCTCACGGCGATCGGCGGGTTCGTCGACATCGGGGACCTGGTCACGAACGCCGTCGTCGGGTCGCGGTTCGGGCTGTCGCTCGTGTGGGTCGTGGTCGTCGGCGTGGTCGGCATCTGCCTGTTCGCGTCGATGTCCGGCCGCGTGGCGGCGGTGAGCGGGCGCGCGACGTTCGAGATCATCCGCGAGCGCCTCGGCCCCCGCGCGGCGGGCGCGAACCTCGCGTCGTCGTTCGCGATCAACCTGCTCACGCTCACGGCCGAGGTGGGCGGCATCGCGCTCGCGCTGCACCTCGCGAGCAGCGTCGAGCCGCGGCTGTGGGTCCCGGTGGCGGCGCTCGCCGTCTGGCTCGTGCTGTGGCGCGTGAAGTTCCAGGTCATGGAGAACGTCGCGGGGCTGCTCGGGCTGCTGCTCGTGGGGTTCGGGGTCGCGCTCTTCCTGCTCGGCCCGGACTGGGGCGAGCTGCTGCGCCAGGCCGTGCCGCCCTCTCCCCCGGCGACGGAGCACGTCGCGACGTACTGGTACTACGCCGTCGCGCTGTTCGGGGCCGCGATGACGCCGTACGAGGTGTTCTTCTTCTCGTCCGGCGCCGTCGAGGAGGGGTGGACCGCGAAGGACCTCGCGCAGAACCGGGTCAACGTGCTCGTCGGGTTCCCGCTCGGCGGGCTGCTGTCCGTCGCGATCGCCGCGTGCGCAGCGGTGGTCCTCCTGCCGGCGGGCATCGAGGTGTCGTCGCTGTCGCAGATCGTGCTGCCCGTGGCGGAGGCCGGCGGGACGCTCCTGCTCGCGGTCGTGATCGTCGGGATCGTCGCGGCGACGTTCGGCGCAGCGCTGGAGACCGCGCTGTCGAGCGGGTACACGCTCGCGCAGTACCTCGGCTGGTCGTGGGGGAAGTTCCGCCGCCCGGCCCGCGCCGCGCGCTTCCACGTCACGATGGTGGTCGCGCTGCTCCTGGCCGTCGCCATCCTCATGACGAGCGTCGACCCGGTGGCGGTCACCGAGATGTCCGTCGTGTTCTCCGCCGTCGCGCTGCCCCTCACGTACGTGCCGATCCTCCTCGTCGCGAACGACCCCGAGTACATGGGCGAGCACGTCAACGGGCGCGCGACCAACGCGCTCGGCATGGTGTACCTGGTGATCGTGGTCGCCGCGGCCGTCGCGGCGATACCCCTGATGATCGCGACGGGAGCGGGGTCATGAGCCGGGACGCCTCCACGCCGACGGGGGTGCGCGTCGTGGACGCGCGCCTGCACCTGCTGAGCCGCCAGGTGCTCGACGTCGACGGCGAGCCGGTCACGACCGTCGACGACCTCGAGCTCGTCGCCACGGACGGCGCGGACGGCAGCGCTCGGGACGACGGGCCGCGCGACGCGGTGCCCGGCGAGCCGGCGGAGGTCGGCGCGATCCTCACCGGCCCGGTGCTCGTGACGCGCCTCCTCGGCGGCCGACCGCCCGCGTCACGCTGGGAACGGGTCCGGTGGGCCGACGTCGGGCACGTGGGGACGGCGCTCGAGCTCACCGTCCGCGCGGACTCGCTCGACCTGCACTGGACCGAGGACTGGCTGCGCGAGCACGTCGTCGGCCGCGTCCCCGGCGGCCGGCACGACCCCGAGGAGGAACCGTGATCCTCGGCGACCTGCTCGACGCGCACGTCCTGGGCCCGGACGGCGAGGGCCTCGGCTTCCTCGTGGACGTCCGGCTCGCGCTCGACACGCTGCCCGACGGCGGCCCGTCCGACGCCGGGGACGACCCCGACGACGCGCACCCGGAGGACCGTGCCCTGAGCGCGAGCGTCCGGCGACGCAGCCGGGTCGGGCGGGCGCGCGTCGTCGGGATCCTCGTGAGCCCGCGCACGGGCGGGTCGTTCCTCGGGTACGAACGCACGGGCGTCACCGCTCCGTGGCCGGTCCCGCAGCTCGTGCGTCGCCGGCACCGCGGGACGTTCCTCGTGCCGTGGGACGACGTCGCCGCCGTCGGGCAGGGCGAGGTCCGCCTCGCGCCGGGGTACCGGCAGGACGACGCCGCCCTGCCGTGACGTCGGGCGCGACGGCCGGCCCGAGAGGCACTCCCGGTCGGGAGAGGCACCTCCGCGTGCAGCGCCCGGCCGGGGCCGCAGCGCTCGGCGCGTTGCGAGCGGGCCGGGGCCCCGTGACGCTGGACGGGACGGTGAAGCCACCCGCCGTCAGCCGTCCGGGCGGAGGCACGAGGACACCGTCGCCCTGCCCGGCGACACGGGAGGACCCATGAAGGCGCTGTTCGTGAGCTGCACGCTCAAGAAGTCCCCGGAGCCGTCCAACACCGAGGCGCTCGGGCGGGTGGTCGCCGAGGCGCTGCAGGACCGCGGCGTCGAGGTCGAGCACGTGCGGCTCGTCGACCTCGACGTCCTGCCGGGCGTCGTCACCGACGCCGGTGCGGGCGACGACTGGCCGCGCGTGCACGAGCGGCTGCTGGCGTCGCAGATCCTCGTCGTCCTCACGCCCACGTGGCTGGGCCGCCCGTCGTCGGTCGCCCAGCGCATGCTCGAGCGCATGGACGCGATGCTCTCCGAGGACGGGCCGGACGGCGCGCCGGTCGCCTACAACCGGGTGGCGGGCGTGGTGGTGACGGGCAACGAGGACGGCGCGCACCACGTCATCTCGGAGGTCAGCGGCGCGCTCGCCGACATCGGCTACACGATCCCCGGCCAGGCCTGGACCTACTGGAACCAGGGTCCCGGCCCGGGCCCGGACTACGTGCAGACCGGCCACGGCCACGAATGGGCCCGAGAGACGGGCCGCCTCATGGCGCACAACCTGCACGCGGTCGCGACGGCGCTCCAGGAGCATCCCGTCCCCGCCCCGGGGTCGTGATCGCCCGGCCTACGACTCCGCGATGCGCTTGATCGCCGCGAGCCGGCGGTCCCACGCGGCGCCGACGGCCTCGAGCGCGCGTGCCGTCTCCTCGAGCCGGGCGCCGCCACCGCGTGTCGTCCGCGAGGGCCGAGAACACGGGAGCGAGCTCCGTCGCGGGTGCGCTCACGCGCGACCTCCTTCGACAGCGAGCGCCCCCTCCTGGGTTGCGTCGCACCGATCGCGCCCGCTCACGCACCCCCGGCCGCGATCCCCGCCACCGCGGCCGCGAAGCACACGACGAGCATCCCGAGCGCGTGCAGCAGCGCGACCGCACCGCGGCCCGCGAGCAGCAGGCGCGCGCCCTCGACCGACGCCGTCGAGAACGTCGAGTAGCCGCCCAGGAAGCCGACTCCGAGCACCGCCGCGACGTCGCCGTGGCCCGGGTGCGTCACGCCCCAGCCCGTGAGCAGCCCCAGCAGGAAGCACGCGCTGACGTTCACGACGACCGTGCCGAGCGGCGTCGACCACCGGTTGTGCCGGGCCACGAGCGTGTCCAGCAGGAACCGCGACGCCGCGCCGAGCCCGCCGGCGAGGGCGACGAGCACCAGCTCGGGGACGCCCGTCACCGCGCCCCACCGCCCCGGGCGACCAGCCGCCGTCGGGCCATGGCGGCGAGCGCGATCCCGCCTGCCGCGGCCGCGACGCCGAGCGCGACGCTCCCCAGCGCGTACGCCGCGCCGAGCGCGGCGTGCCCCCCGCTCGCCAGCCGCTCGACCTCGACGGCGAACGTCGAGTACGTCGTGAACCCGCCGAGCACGCCGGTCCCGCAGCCGAGCCGCACGCCCCGCCGCCACCCGGCGTCCGGTCCCGAGCGGAGCAGCGCCTCGAGCAGCGCGCCGAGCACGAACGACCCGGCGAGGTTGATCCAGAACGTCGTCCACGGCCACGACCCGGGCACGGGGGCGAACGCCTGCTCGAGGAGCGCGCGCGCCGTCGTGCCGACCGCTCCCCCGAGCGCGACGAGCCCAGCGAGCGCGAGGAGCGGCGTCCGTCGTCTCACCTCTCCCACGGCGTGCGGAGCTCCTTCCAGTCCACGACCGCGAGCGGGACCGTGAGCACCGGCCGGTGCTGGTGGTGGGCGAGGTGCGCGGCGACGGACCCCTCGACGAGCTCGCGCAGGTGCGCGGTCGACCCGGGCGCGCGCGTCCCGACGACGATCACCGCGGCGTCGACCGCCCGCGCGAGGTGCGTCAGCGCGCGGTCGGGGCGACCCGCGAGGTAGCGCAGCTCCCACGCCACGCTCGCGCCCCGCAGCGCCTCCTCGACCTCGGCCCGCAGCCGGGCCTCGACCTCCTGCCAGGAGTCGTCGGCGGAGTCCGGGTCGAGCGGTGCGTGCGTCACCGAGCCGTCGGGGTGCTCCTCGACCACGTGGCGCGAGGTGTCGGCGTACCCGGCGACCACGCGGGACCCGGCGGCGTCCGCCCAGGCCGCGGCCGTGCGGACCACGAGCGGGTCCCCGCCGGGGACCACACCGACGACGACGGGGTGCCCCGCGAACGGGACCATGCGGTCGAGCGCGGGCTGGGGCACGGGTCTGGCTCTCATGCGGACCTCTTCCCGCGGGCAGCACCCTGCCCGCCGACGTGCGACGAGGCAGGAACCATCAGCCCTGGCGGCGGTTCGGGCGGCTACGCCCCGGCGGGATCCATCACCGCACCCAGGGTACCCAGGCGCGCCGTCGACCGCTCAGCCGGCCTTGGTGTCCAGCCACTTCTTCTCGCCGAACGACTTGGCGAGCTCGTGGTCCGTGATGACGAACCCGACGGCCTGCGCCACGGGCAGGATCTGGTCGCGCTCCAGCCCGTCGTCGATGCCGAGCCGGTACATCATGACGACGGTCCCGGTGTTGAACATGACCCCGGGCGAGTCCCCGTCGTCGAGCAGCGCGTACGTGCCCTGGAACCCCGGCTGCGGCACCGCGGCGGCGAGGGTCGGGTGCGCAGGTCCCGAGGTGTCGGCGAGGGGGTCGCCCTCCGGCGCGGCGTTGAAGGCCGCGGCGATGCGCTCGGCCTCCTCCTCCGACCCGACGTCCACCAGGACCAGGTCGAGCGCGAGGGTCGGGCCGTCGTCCGACACGACGCGGGCCTCGAACCCGGCCTGGCACGAGCCCGCGATCGCCTGGATGGCGGGGATCGCGGGCAGGTCGTCGCACGCGAAGTCCCGCCGCGCCACGAGCGCGATGCGGTCCTCGTTGACGAGGTAGTCGTTGTCGGAGAAGTAGTCCCACGACATCGGCGCGAGCGCCGGGCCCGACTCCGGGTCCATCTCCGCGCCCGCGCGGTACTGCTGCTCGAGCCACGGCTCGTCGTCCGTGACGTCGGTGTCCACCGGCTCCTCGGTGGCCTCCGGCTCGTCGGTCTGCTCCGGCTCCGCCGGGGTGTCCGTCGCGGGCGCCTGCTCGGCGGTCGTCGGCTCCGGGGCGGGCGACGCGTCGTCGCGCACCGCGAGCCACACGCCGAGGCCGCCCGCGACGAGCACGAACGCGCCCACGCCCGCGAGGACGGGCACGAGCCACTTCCGCGAGCCGCGACCGGGCGGCGTCGTGTACGGGGAGAAGCCGTAGGGGTCCGACGGCGGGGCGGGCGGGCCCGGCACGACCGTCGCGTCGTCCGGCGCGCCGTAGGCGTGGCCCGACGGGCCCGGGTACGGGGTCGTCGGGGCGCCGTACGGGGCCGTCGAGGTGCCGTACGGGCCCGACGGCGCCGGAGCGCCGGGCGGCGGGGGCGGCGGCGCGTACCCGGGCGCGGTTCCCGCGGGCGGCCAGGTCGCCCCCGTGTCCGCGGGCGGGAGCGTCGCGTGGGGGTCGCCGGGCCGGCCCGGCGCGCGGCGTCCTCCTGTGCCGTAGGGGTCGGTGTCGTAGGGCGCCTGGGCGTGGGGGTACCCGTAGCCGGGCGCGGACGGCCCCGGTCCGGCCGAGCCCGTCCCGCCGTCGTCCCCGTACCGTCGCGGCGGCCGCATGACGGTGTGGTCGTCGACCGGGTGGTTCGGGTCGGTGGGGTGGGACATCGGACGGGTCCTCTCGTCGCAGGCGGCTCGTGCAGGGTAGCGGGTCGCTGCCCCCGTGCCGAGACGCCGACCGCGGGCCATGCTGGCCACATGGCCTCGATCATGCTGACGGCGATGCCGTTCGCCGGGCACGCGCGGCCGGTCCGGGCGGTCGCTGCCGAGCTCGTCCGCCGCGGCCACTGCGTCCGTGTCTACACCGGCAGGTCGTACGTCGCGATGTTCGACGGCGTCGGGGCGCGCGGCGTCCCCTGGGTCGCGGCGCCCGACTTCGACGAGCGCGACCTCGCCGCGACCTTCCCGCGTCTGCAGGGCCGCAAGGGATTCCGCCAGGTGATCCGCAACCTCGAGGACCTCTTCCTCGGGACCGCGCCCGCGCAGGCCGAGGACCTCCTCGCGCTGCACGACGACGAACCCTGGGACCTGCTCGCCGGCGACCCCATGGCGCTGGGGACCCGCTTCGCGGCCGAACGGCTGCGGTCGCCGTGGGCGACGGTCTCGCCGATCGCGGTCTGGCTGCCCGGCAAGGGCATCCCGCCGACGGGACTCGGGCTCACCCCGAGGGTCGGCGTCGTCGGGCGGGCGCGCGACGCGGTGCTCGGCGCCGTCTCCGGGGCCGGCACCGCCGCGCTGACCCGGCGCTACCAGCGCACCCGGCGGTCCGCCGGGCTCGCACCCGACACCGCGACCTTCGCGACGATGTGGTACTCCCCGTTCCTCGTCGTCGCGGCGGGTTCGCCGGGACTCGACTACCCGCGCGACGACCTGCCCCCGCACATCCGCTTCGTCGGCGACCTCACCGACGACGGGACGGCGCCGGCGGCGGTCCCGCTCCCGCCGTGGTGGGACGACGTCGTCCACGCCGACGCGCCCGTCGTCCACGTCACGCAGGGCACCGCGAACGTCGACCCGCACGACCTGATCCTGCCCACGCTCGACGCGCTCGCCGACCAGGACGTGCTCGTCGTCGTCGGGCTGGGTCACCGGACCGACCCGTTGCCCGGCCCGCTGCCGGCGAACGCCCGGGTCGCGCACATGGTGCCGTACCCGGAGCTCCTGCCCCGGACCTCGGTGATGATCACCAACGGTGGCTACGGCGGCGTCCTCCAGGCGCTGCGGCACGACGTCCCGCTCGTGGTCGCGGGCGGGGACCTGGACAAGCCGGAGGTCGCGGCGCGCGTCGGCTGGCACGGCGCGGGCGTCAACCTGCGCACCGGGACGCCGCGGCCCGCAGCGGTCCGGGACGCCTACCGCGAGGTCGCCACCGACCCGGCCTACCGTGCCGCGGCCGCCCGCCTCGGGAGAGAGCTGCGGTCGCTGGGAGGCGCACGTGCCGCCGCGGACCTCCTGGAGGAGCGCCTGGGATAGCCAGACGCGCGGGACCGCCGCGGCGAGTCGTCCGTGCGACGGACGGCGTGTGACCTGCGCGACGGGTGATCTCCTCCCCAGGGTGGACACGCCCGCGGGGCGGGCAGCGTACGCTGCGGGTGGGTCACCGGACGACGGACAGGGGGAACTACCGCTCGACCGACGAGAGACCGGACCGCCGTCCGACCCGCACCAGCGCTCATGAACACACTCACCTGGACTGCCGAAGACGACGCGACCTGGCGCGCCCGCAGCGCGTCGCGCGAGTACGTGATCCGGCGCGACGAGACCGACGGCTGGACGCTCGACGGGCCGGAGCGCACCTGGGTCGCGCTGCCGAACCTCGAGGTCGCCAAGGAGGTCGCCGCGCTCGCCGACGAGGTGCACCACGACGACGACAGCATGACCCGCTACCGCGTGGTCACCGCCACCGGCGCGCGCCGCGGCGAGCCGTTCGGCGCCGACAGCGACGAGGACGCGATCGACGTGCTCCGCGCTCGCCGCCGCGCGGGCAACCTCCCGCTCGCGCCGTTCCGGCTCGAGACGAGCGACGGGCGGCTGGTCGGGTCGTGGCAGAAGGCGACCGAGATCCCCGCCCGGCCGGCCACGTCGCACGACGGGACCGTCGGCCCCGTCTGAGCCCCGGGCCGAGCCCACGGTCCCGTCGACGGGCCGGTCAGCCCCCCGAGCGCAGGGCCGCGACGTGCGCGGCGCGCTCGCGCCGGCTGCTGTCGACGTGCGCCTCCGCCAGCGCCGCCGCCCGCTCGCCGTCCCGCGCCGCGACCGCCTCGAACAGCTCCGCGTGCTCCTCGGTCACGTGCGCGAGGTCGTCGTGCTGCGACAACGCCCAGCGCACGCGGCTGCGGATGCCCTGCATCATGTCCCGCAGGAGCCGGTTGTCCGCGAGCTCGGTCACGATCTCGTGGAAGTCCGCCGCGGACCGGCGCGACCCGATGCTGTCGGCGGTGCGCGCGCCCTCCTGCTCTCGCGCGAGCGCGCGTCGGAGCCGGTCCAGGCCCTCCGCGCCGTGCCGCTCGGCGGCGAGACGGAACGCCAGCGGTTCCAGGACCTCGCGCACCTCGTCGAGGTCGGCGAGGTCCGCGTCGGAGAACTCCCGGACGACGGCCCACGTGTGCGGCCGCAGCACGACGAGCCCCTCCCCCTCGAGCGCCTTGAGCGCGTCGCGCACGGGGATGCGGCTCACGCCGAAGTCGGCCGCCAGGTCCCGCTCGACCAGCCGGGACCCCGGGCGTCGCACCCCGTCCAGGATCTCGTCGCGCAGCGTCGCCGCGACCCGGGCGGACTCCAGCACTCGCTCCTCGGCTCCGGACACCGGTCGATTCTCCCACCGCGCCCGACGCGCGCACGCGGGTGCGCACGGGGCGCGGCCCCGCGTGCGCGCTCGCTCCCCGTGCCGTGGAGAGCGCCCGGCATCCGTGCGAGGGTGGAGGGACACGCGTCGAACGAGGGAGTTCCGATGTCGAGCACCACCCGTCCCCCCGTCCTCCGTCGGGCGCACCGCGTCCGCCTCGCCGGGGCGGCCGCGCTCGCCGTCGGGGTCGCGCTCGCGGCGCCGGCCGCGGCGGTCGTGCCCGCGGCCCAGAGGACCACGGCGCAGGAGACCACGACGGCCGTGGCCGCGGCGCCCGACGACGGGTACGACGTGATCTTCGACGGCACCGCCGAGTCGTTCGCGGCCTGGAAGTACGCGGGCGACGGCGGGTTCGACCTGCTCGACGACGGCACGATCCGCTCCCGGGCGGGCGCGGGCGGCGGGTTCGGGACGCTCTGGTACCCGGTGCGGCAGTACGCCGACTTCTCGCTCGTCGTGCAGTTCCGCGACGACGCGCCCGGCGACGCGCGCGCCAACAGCGGCGTCCAGGTCCGGTTCCCGGACCTCTCCGGGCCGGTCGAGGGGTGCCCGACGACGTTCAACGGCAACGAGACCGGCAACCTCTCCTGGATCGCCGTGAACTGCGGCCACGAGATCCAGGTGAACGACTCGCCCGAGGGAGGGTCGAACGACCCGCGCAAGACGGGCTCGGTCTACGGGTTCGCCGACATCGGGCTCGACCGCGCCCGACCCACCGCGAAGGGCGCGTGGAACGAGCTGGAGGTGCGCGTCGTCGGGCAGCACTACACGGTGATCCGCGACGGGGTCGTCATCAACGAGTACGAGAACCTGCCCGGCGTCCCGTTCCCCGACCGCCCGCTCGACCCGGACTCCAGCAGCCGCGGCCTCGTCGGGTACGTCGGCCTGCAGGCGCACGGGTCCGCGCCCGACGTCGTCACCTACCGCGACGTGCGCGTCCGCGAGCTCCCGCCCGTCCACGTCGAGGTGGACGCGCGCTGCCTGGCGGGGACGGCGCACGTCGCCGTGCGCGCGCTGAACGTCGGGGAGGACGCCGTGGACGTCACGCTCGGCACGGCCGCGGGCGAGCGTTCGTTCGGCGACGTCCGGCCGGGCCGCAACGCCTACCAGTCGTTCAGCACGAGGGCCGCGTCGGTCGATGCGGGCACGGCCACGCTGACGGTGGCGGATGACGACGGCCCGGTCGTCGTGGAGACGCCGTACGCGGGGGTCGACTGCGGCTGAGAAGGACGGGCGGCGTCAGAAGTACTGGCTGGCCGCCTGGTAGCCGCTGATCGCGCCCAGGATGAAGCCCACCGCGGTGCACGCGATCGCGACGCCGAGCGCGATCTTCGCCGTCTTCTCGTTCCGGCGGACCGCGATCGCGGAGAAGACGATCGCGAGCACGCCGAAGACGATCGGCAGGAAGAACACCGCGATCGGGCTGAACACGTACGCGAGGATCGTGCGCCACGTCATCGGCTGCGGGCCGGCGGGCGCGTACGCGCCGTAGCCGGGCTGGCCGTAGGGCGCGCCGTACGGCTGCTGACCCTGCGGCGGGTACGACGCCCCGTAGGGCTGCTGGCCCTGCGGCGGGTACGGCGCCACGGGAGGAGCCTGCGGCGCCATCTGCCCGTAGGCCGGCTGGTGCTGCTCGGGCTGCGCGGGCTGTCCGTACGCGGGCTGGCCCTGGCCGTACGGCGCCGGCGCCCCGTAGGGACCGGGAGCGGCCGGCTGCCCGTAGGCGGGCTGGCCCTGCCCGTACGGCCCGGGGGCCTGCGGGGGCTGCTGGGCGTCGCCGCCCGGGTGCTGCTGGTACGGAGGCTGGCTCACGGCGTGTTCCTTCGTCGCGGGTGACGCCGTCCCGACGGCGGCGTGGTCCGAAGGCTAGCGCCTCCGACCCCTGCGCGGGGAACGGCTCGGGACGGCGAGATCTCGCGGCCTACGAGCCCGCGGGCACCGTGATCTCGACGAGCCCCGCGTCACCCAGGTCGCCCGTCGCGACGACGACGCCCCGCTCGCGGTAGTCGCCCGCCCGCGGGGTCGTGGTGACGTCGGCGAGCGTGCCGAGGTCGGACCCCGCGCGCACCCGCACGCGCTCGCCCGGCTCGACGACCCGGTAGACGACCCGGCGCGTCCGTCCGGCGAGCTCGAGGTCGACGGCGAGGCCGTCGGCCGCCGCGGGCAGCACGGGGTCGACGACGAGCGCGCCGGACGACCCCGAGCGCTCCGTGAGGCCGAGCACGCCCTGGACGAGCTGACGCAGGTAGATGCCCGGCCCGCTGGAGTACACGCGCCAGCCACCGCGGACGCCCACGGTCCCGTCGCGCAGCCGGTCGAAGTCGCGCGCGAAGCTCTGGCGGTCCGGGAAGTCGGCGTCGCTCGACGAGAAGTACGCGTTGCGCTGGCGCGGCGCGGCGTGCGCGAGGCGGCTGCCCAGGTCGACGGGGCTGATGCGCAGCAGCTCGTCGAGCGCGCGGCCGCGGCCCAGGGCCGCGAGCGCCTCGACGTAGCGGATGTGCGCGTGCACGTACATGAGCCCGATCTCGCGACCGACGTTCGCCGCCTGCTCGGCCCGCAGGAACGTGTGCGGGACGCCCTCGTCGAACGCGGCGGGGTGGTCCATGAGACGCACGCCGTCCGGGAAGTGGAGGTGCTCGACCACGAGGCGCTCGTGCTGCTCCGCCTCCTCGGGCGTGAGGATGCCCGCGATGATCGACTGCGTCATGGGGATGAGGCGATACCGCATCCCGGAGACCGTGTCGGACGGGTGGATCACGAGCTCGTCGCCGTCGGACCCGTGCCGCACGTACCCGGCCATGACGCCGTCGACGAGCGCGCGCTCGCGCAGGTCGGCGCTGACCTCGGCGGCCAGTGCCCCGGCGCGCTGCGAGAGCGCGGCGTGGTCGTCGCCGCCGGACGTGGTGCGGGCGAGCAGCTCGGCGGCCTGCACGAGCAGCGCGGACGTCCACGTGGACGCGAGGTCCGTGCGCATGCGCGGGTCGGCGGGCTGGAGCGTGTCGTCCCAGTCGCCCTCGCCGTACGCGGGCAGGGCGGTGCCGGGCAGGCGGTCGCGGTCGAGGTGGTCGAGCAGGCGCGCGACGTGGTCGCGCACGGTCGCCGCGGCGTCGGGCCCGGACGCGGCCGGGCGCCGGTGCGCGTGGTCCCAGAACGGGACCGGCTCGTCGAGCACGGCGAGGTCGCCGCTCGCGTCGAGGTACTGCGCGAGCGCGAACAGCGGCCACACGACGACGTCGCCGTGCGACGAGTCGTTGTAGCGCTCGCCGTAGGCGTCGAACATGAACCACTGCGGGAACTCGCCCCACGTGTGCTGGTGCGCGAGGACGCGCAGCACGATCGCGCGCGCGACGTCGTGCCGCCCGCCCGCGAGCGCGAGCTCGAACGGTCCCTGGCACACGTCGCGCGTGCCCCACGCGGCGCCCGAGTACTGCTCCAGGCCGTGCGGGACGAGGAAGTGGATCAGGGCGTCGTGCGCGTACCAGGGCACGAGCAGGTCGAGCTCCTGCGTCTCCACCTCCGCGTGGGGCGCGAACCGCAGGCCGCGCACGACCCCGCGGACGGTCGCGAGGTGGCCCGCGAGGGTCGCGTCGACGTCGGTGAGCGGGTCGTGCGCCGGCGCGGCGAGCGCGAGCGCGGCGTCGGCCCCGTCCAGCGAGCCGGTGATCGCGAGCCGGAGCGCACCGGTGTCGGTCGCGCTCGTGAGGCGGTGCGCGGTCCCGTCAGGGGCGCCCGCCGGGTGCTCGGGGTCGAGCACGACGGACGCGCTCGACGACACGACGTACCGCAGGTCGGGGTAGTGCGCGTCGACGTCGCCGCCCGGGACGGGATGCACGACGACGGCCTCGCCCGCGTCCGCCGTCGGGGCCACGTGCTCGACGACCCAGCCGCCCGCCTCGTCGTCGAGCTCGAGCGTCGCGGTGACGTGCAGCGGCCGGTCGCAGCGCACGTCCACGTCGATGCGGTTCTCGCGGTCGTGCGCGACGGTCCGCACGTCCACGCGGCCGAGCGGCGTCTCGTAGACCCAGCGGACGCCGCCGACGTCGAGGACGAGCGCCGAGGGGAGCCCGAGCAGCCGGGGGCCGCGGCCGTCGTCGACGAGGACCCGCAGCCCGCTGCTGCGGAGCAGGTTGAGGTGGTGCCGGTGCACGGTCGCGAGGCGGTTCGCCGTGGTGTTGCCGAGCACGACGTGCGACGCGAAGACGCCCGGCGCGAACGCCGTCGTGGAGAGCACGTCGTCCGTGGGCAGCACGTCGTCGCCCGCCTTGAGCACGTGCCCGTGCGAGCGCTCGGTCACGGTGTCCTTGCGCGCGTCCACGACGTGCGTCCCGTCCGCGGTGAAGAACGACAGCAGCGTGCCGTCGGCGTCGCGCTCGGGCAGGAGCACGTCGTCGGCGCCGAGCCCGACGGCGGCGAGCAGCCCGGCCTCGTCGAGCTCGTCGCCCGCGAGGAGCGGCGCGTCGCGCAGCACGGACCCGGTCCGCGGCAGCGGGGTGGTCGCGCGCTCGTCGGCGGCGGCGGCGACCGCAGCCGCCGCCCAGCCGGCCACCTCGTCGAGGTGCGCGGCGAGCG
The DNA here is from genome assembly GCF_052044445.1 of Cellulosimicrobium sp. 22598. Classification (NCBI taxonomy): domain Bacteria; kingdom Bacillati; phylum Actinomycetota; class Actinomycetes; order Micrococcales; family Promicromonosporaceae; genus Cellulosimicrobium; species Cellulosimicrobium sp. 22598. Next base: position 168,728 of record NZ_JBQEMZ010000007.1, on the reverse strand, counting down.
GGCCGGGCGCGTCGGGGTCGACGACGGTCACCGCGTGCACGCGGGCCGTCCCGCCGGACAGGTCGAGCGGGCGCGAGACGAGGGTCGGCATCGCGTACTCGTACTGGAGCACGCCGGAGTCCACGGGACCGAGCAGGCCGTGCGGGACGCCGTCGCGCCGGGTCCGGGCCGTGAAGACCTGGAGCGAGTCCGTGAGGTGCGCGACGGCGCCCTCGACGAGGAACGCGACGGCGAGCGGGAGGCGCGGCTGGGCGGACATGGTCTGCCGGCTGACGAGCACGGTGCCCGCGTCGGGGTGCTCCAACGCGCGGTGCAGCAGGTACTGGCACACGTACGGCTCGCTCGACAGCGCCGCCGCGGGCGGCGCGAGGGCGAGGTCCTGCGCGTGCACGACGTCGTAGCGCGCGTCCGCGGGCGTGCTCGCGCCGGCCGTGAGGTCGACGCGCCAGACGAGCGTGCGTCCGTCGAGCGTCAGCGCGACGCGCGTGGCGAGCCCGAGCGCCTCGCCCGACCACACGACCCGGTCGGTGCCGACCTCGACCGACGTCACCGCGGGCGCCGACCCGGTGAGCCGGGCGACCTCGACGCCGCCGTCCGCGCGGGTCGCGCGCAGCAGGACGCCGCCGGGCATGCGGTCGTGCTCGCCCGGCAGGTACTGGTTGACGAGCAGGCCGCCCGTGCTCACGGCGCGCACGTCACCCCCGCCGGTGAGCTCGACGGTCAGCTCGCCCGAGGCGAGCGTCGCGCCCGCGAGGGGGGTCGTGCGTGCGGGGCTGGCGGTGAGGGTCACGCGGTCTCCTGCTCGGTGGTGCGGGTCTCGGGTGCTGCGGGGGTCGTGCCCTCGGGGCGCAGCAGCGCGAGGAACTGGTCGAAGAGGGCGACCATGTCGACGTTGTCGGGGTCCAGCAGCCACTGGAGCTGCAGGCCGTCCATGACGGCGGAGAAGAGCTGGCCGATCGCCTGCGGGTCGACCTCGGGGCGCAGCTCGCCGCGCGCGACGGCGTCCTGGAAGCGCGTGTCGTCCTGGTGGCGCAGGGCGCGGTAGCGGTCGCGCACGACGTCGTGGGCCGGGTGCGCGGCGTCCGTCGCCTCGGCGGCGACCACGACGTGCAGCGAGACGAGACCCGGCGTCTCGGCGTTGCGCCGGACCTGGTCGCGGATGGTCGTCAGGAGGTCGGCGCCCGCGGCCTCGTCCTCGGTGCGTCGCACGAGGTCGCGCCGGTCGCGCTCCTCGAGCGTCGCGGTCAGGAGGCCCGCCTTGCTGCCGAAGTGGTGCAGGAGCCCGGCCTCCGAGATGCCGACGCGCGCCGCGATCTCGCGCAGCGAGCTGCCGCGGAAGCCCTGCTCGCCGAACACCTCGACGGCCGTGCGCAGGATCTCGCGACGGCGCTGCTCGCCCCGGACGATGCGTCGGTCGGGCAGGCCGGCCGCCGTCGTGCCACGCGTCCCGGTCGTCGTCGCCCGGCCCCCCGCCGTCCCCGTCGTGGCGCCGCCACCTGCGGAGTCGCTCTCGTTCATCACCGTCTCCTTCGCCCAGTCTCTCGGCGCCAACGGTACGGCCTGGACGCCCCGGTTGAAAATACTAACCGAGCGCACGCTAAGGTAGTTTCCACAGCGGCTCACACCAGACGAGCCGACTGCTCGATGAGGAGGATTGCTCATGAAGCTCGGACGCAAGGCGGTCGCCATCGGCGTCGTCGGACTCCTGGCCCTGACCGCGTGCGGTCGTGCGGACGACGACTCGACGGGTGGCGAGACCGACGCCGGGTCCACCACGACGGTGGACGACGCGCCCGCGAAGGGTGACATCACGATCTGGGCGATGGGTGAGGAGGGCGAGAAGCTGCCCGACTTCGTCCAGGGCTTCACGGACGAGAACCCCGACGCGAACGTCGAGGTCACCACGATCCCGTGGGCCGACGTCATGACGAAGTTCCAGACCGCCGTCGCCGCGGGCACCGTGCCCGACGCGATCATGATCGGCTCGTCCTTCATGCCGACGATGGTCGCCACCGGCGGCCTCGCGCCCGTCCCGGACGGCCTCGTCGACAGCGCGGACTTCGTCGAGGGCGCTGCCGCCTCCACCGTCGCCGACGGCGTCGAGTACGGCGTGCCGTGGTACGTCGAGACCCGCGTCCTGTACTACCGCTCCGACCTGGCCAAGGCGGCCGGGGTCGAGGCGCCCACGACGTGGGAGGAGCTCACGTCGTTCGCCGAGGCGATGCAGGCCAACGGCTCGACCTACGGCCTCCAGCTCCCCATGGGCGACGCCGAGGACTCCACGCAGGTCATCCTGCCGTTCTACTCGCAGGCCGGCGGCTCGGTCCTCAACGAGGCCGGCGACGCGTTCGACCTCGACAACCAGGCGATGATCGACGCGCTCGACTACTACGCGTCGTTCTTCACCGAGGGCCTGTCCCCGCTGTCCGGCTACGGCGACTCGCAGAACAGCGCGTTCGTCGACGGCTCCGACCCGGCGTTCATCTCCGGCCCGTGGATGGTCAACGTGCTCGCAGATCTCCAGGGCGAGGACTGGGTCGAGCAGAACGTCGCGACCGTCCCGGTGCCCGCGGGCTCCGCGAACAACGACTCGTACATCGGCGGCGGGCACCTCGGCGTCTTCGCCGAGGCCAAGAACCCCGACGGCGCGTGGAAGCTCGTGCGCTGGCTCGCCCAGCCCGAGACGCAGCAGGCCTGGTTCGACGCGACGAGCGACCTTCCCGCCCTCACCACCGCGTGGGACTACGAGCCGCTGACGTCCAACCCCCGCACGCAGGTGCTCCAGGAGCAGCTCGAGAACACGATCGCCCCGCCGACCGTGCCGAGCTGGGACGAGCTCTCCGCGACGATCGAGACCGAGGCCGAGAAGGTCGCGAACGGTCAGGTCACGTCCGAGGACGCCGCCAAGGCGATCCAGGCCAAGGCCGACACGCTCGGGCTCGGCTGGTAACAGGACCCGTCGGTCATGACCACCACCACCGAGGGACGGCGCCGGCGCACGGCCGGCGCCGTCCACCGGCGACGGCAAGCGCTCGTCGCCTGGCTGTTCGCGCTCCCGTTCGTCGCGGTCTTCACGGTCTTCATGCTGGGGCCGCTGCTCGCGTCGTTCGGGATGTCGTTCTCGGACCTCACGATCCGTGACATCAAGACGCCGTTCGCGGTGAACTTCGTCGGGCTCGAGAACTTCACCGGCGTCTTCCAGGACGAGCTCTTCCGCAAGGCGCTGCTCAACACCTTCTACTTCGTCCTCGTCGGCATCCCGCTGACGATGGTTCTCGGCCTCGCCCTGGCCGTGGCCCTCAACTCGGGCATCGAGAAGTTCCGGAGCGTCTTCCGCGTCGGCTACTACACGCCCGTCGTGACGTCGATCGTCGCGGTGGCCGTCGTGTGGCGGTTCATCCTCCAGGACTCCGGCCTCGTCAACACCGTGCTCGGCTGGGTCGGGATCGACGGTCCCGACTGGCTCAACGACAGCACCTGGGCCATGCCGTCGATCATCCTCATGGCCGCCTGGCGCAACATGGGCACGCTCATGATCATCTTCCTCGCCGGGCTCCAGGCGATCCCGCGCGACGTCTACGAGGCCGCCGAGGTCGACGGCGCCGGCTCGTGGCGCCGGTTCCGCTCCATCACGGTCCCGCTCATGCGCCCCACCCTGCTGCTCGGCGCGGTGCTGCTGTCCGTCGGCTTCCTCCAGGTGTTCGAGGAGCCCTTCGTCATGACCAAGGGCGGCCCGGTCAACTCGACGCTGACCATCAGCTACTACGTCTACAACCAGTTCGGGTACGGCAACTACGCGTTCGCCTCCGCAGCCGCGTACGTGCTCTTCGCGCTGATCGCCGCGCTCGCCGCCGTCCAGTTCCGCCTGCTGCGGTCGAAGGAGGATTGACATGACCGTCACGTCCTCGCGGACCACCCCCGCGACGCCCGGGACCGCCGGCACGACCACCCGGCGCCGCCCGCGGCGCCCGATCCGGTGGTCGCGCGGCGCCACGTACACGGCGCTCGTCGTCGGGCTGCTCCTGACCCTCATGCCGTTCATCTGGATGGCGCTCGGCAGCTTCAAGACGCAGGGCGAGCTGCTCCAGCGCCCCATCACGTGGTGGCCGCAGGACCCCACGCTCGACAACTACGAGCGGTGGCTCTCCCAGCTCAACTACGGGCAGTACTTCACCAACTCGATCGTCGTGGCCGTCGCCGTGGTGCTCGGCAACATCGTGTTCTGCTCGATGGTCGGCTACGCCCTGGCGAAGATGAGCTTCCCCGGCAAGCGGGTGCTGTTCGCCCTCGTCATGCTCACGCTCATGGTCCCGGGCGTCGTCACGCTCGTGCCGATGTTCGTGCTCGTGTCCAACATGGGGCTCGTCAACACCTACCCGGCACTCATCCTGCCGTTCCTCGCCGGACCGCTCGGCGTGTTCCTCATGCGGCAGTTCATGCTCGGCATCCCGGACGCGCTCATCGAGGCCGCCCGGATCGACGGCGCAGGCGAGTTCCGGATCTTCTTCCGCATCGTGCTGCCCCAGTGCGGGCCGCCGCTCGCGACGCTGAGCATCCTCACGTTCCTCGGGTCGTGGAACAACTTCCTGTGGCCCCTGGTCGTGGCGCAGACCGAGAACATGTACACCCTCCCGGTCGCGCTCTCGCTGTACTCGGTCGGCTCGAACGGCACCTACTACGGCCTCCTCATGGCCGGGTCCGTGCTCGTCGTGACGCCGATCCTCATCCTGTTCCTGTTCCTGCAGCGCTACTTCGTGCAGGGCATCGCCATGACCGGCATCAAGTGACCGGCGACCGACGAGGAGAGCCCGTGTCGATCACCTTCCCCGAGAACTTCGTCTGGGGCGCCTCGACGGCGGCCCACCAGATCGAGGGCAACAACGTCAACAGCGACTGGTGGGCGCGCGAGGTCGACCCGGCCTCGACCCTCGCCGAGCCGTCGGGCGACGCCGCCGACTCCTACCACCGGTACGCCGACGACATCCGGCTGCTGGCCGAGTCCGGGCTCACCTCGTACCGGTTCTCGATCGAGTGGGCGCGCATCGAGCCGGCCGAGGGTCGCTTCTCGCGGGCCGAGGTCGACCACTACCGCCGCATGATCGACTGCTGCCTCGAGCACGGGGTCACGCCGCTCGTCACGCTGCACCACTTCACCTCGCCGCGCTGGTTCGCGGAGGACGGCGGCTGGACCGACCCGCGGTCCGTCGAGCGGTTCGCGCGGTACGTCGAGCACGTGCGGCCGCTGCTCGACCGCGCGTCGCACGTGTTCACCATCAACGAGCCGAACATCCTCGCGATGATGATCACGGCCGCCAAGGGCACCGAGCAGCTCCAGGCCGGCACGATGCACGCGCCCGACCCGGTCGCGACCGAGCACCTCATCGCCGCGCACCGCCGGGCCGTGGAGCTCGTGCGGACCGTCGGGGTGCCCGTCGGGTGGCCCGTCGCGCCGCAGCAGTTCTTCGCCGACCCCGGCGCCGAGGAGGTCCTGCGCGAGTACGCCTACCCGCGCGAGACCGTCTTCCTCGAGGCCTCGCGCGGCGACGACTTCGTCGCCGTCCAGGCCTACACGCGCACCCGCATCACCGTGGACGGGCCGCTGCCCGCCCCCGAGGACTCGGAGAAGACGCTCACCGGGTGGGAGTACTACCCGGCCGCCATCGCGGAGGCCGCGCGCCTCGGGCACGAGCTCACCGGCCTGCCGGTCCTCGTCTCCGAGAACGGCATCGCGACGGCGGACGACGCGCGCCGCATCGACTACACGCGCGACGCCCTGCGCGCGCTGCACGCCGAGATGGAGGCGGGCCTCCCGCTGCTCGGCTACCTCCACTGGTCGCTGCTCGATAACTACGAGTGGGGCTCGTACGCCCCGACGTTCGGGCTCGTCGCGTGGGACCCGGAGACCTTCGAGCGCACGCCCAAGCCCAGCCTCGGCTGGCTCGGCGGCGTCGCCCGCGGCACGGTCTCGCTCGACGACTGACCCCGCTCGCGTCGCGGCCCGTCCTGCGGGCCGCGACGTGCGACGGAGACCGTGGTCACCCGTCCAGGAGCGCGGCCACCTTGATGGCGGTCTCCTTGGCGGACCTGGGGTTCTGACCGGTCACGAGGTTCCCGTCCACGACGGTGTAGGACACGAACGGCAACCGGGCCTTCTCGTAGAGCGCGCCGCGCTTCCTCATCTCCTCCTCCGCGTTGTACGGCACGAGCTCGTCGACGCGGGCAAGGACCTCCTCCTGCCAGGCGAAGCCCGTGAGCCTGCGCCCGGCGACGAGGTGGGTGCCGTCGGCGAGCGTGGTGTCGAGCAGCCCGCAGTAGCCGTGGCACACGGAGGAGACGACGCCGCCGCGCTCCCAGATCTCGCGCGTGATGCGCTGGAGCGGCTCGCTGCCCGGGAAGTCGTACATGACCGCGTGTCCGCCGGTGAAGTAGATGGCGTCGACGTCGTCCGGGTCGATCTCGTCGGGGCTCGCGGTCTCCTCGAGGAGGGCCATCGAGGCAGGGTCGTCGTGCCACGACCGAGCGGTCCTGTCGTAGCTGGGAAACCGCAGCGACCGCGGTTCGAGGGGTGCCCGGCCGCCCTGCGGGCTCACGATCCTCTGCTCGTAGCCGTGCTCGGCGAAGACGTGCCAGGCGTGGGTGAGCTCCGAGAGCCAGAGGCCCGTCTGGTGGTCCGGGTCGTCGTAGTGGCCGACGTTCGTGACGACATGGAGGATGCGCTGGGTCACGGGTGTCTCCTTCGGCGTATCGGGCCTACCTGCCGGTCGGCACGGCGGCCAGGGACAGGACGGCGACGACGGACGATCGGACGCGGTCGACGACCTCGTCCGCAGGCCCGGGCCTGAGCTTGCCGTCCAGGTGGAGGAACGCCAGGCCGTGGGCCAGGCTCCAGAGCGCCGTCGACAGGCTCGCGGGATCGGCGGCGGGGAACAGGCGAGCGACGGCCTGCTCGAGCACGGCGTGCAGCGTCCGGGAAGCCCGGACGCGCTCGCTGTCCGCGTCGTCGCACGCGTTGCCGAACATCAGCCGGAACACCGCCGGGCGCCGCAGCGCGAAGGACACGTAGGCCGTCCCGAGCGCAGTGATCTCGTCGGCGGCGCTCGCGCCCTCGGGGAGCGTCTCCGCGGCGCGGCGCAGGTCCTCACCGAGGTCCGTGAACCCCTCCACCGCGACCGCCGCCTCGAGTGCGTCGCGGTCGGCGAAGTGCCGGTACGGGGCCGTGGGAGAGACGCCGGCGCGGCGCGCGACAGCACGGAGGGAGAACGTCTCTCCGGCTTCCAAGGATTCGACCGCTGCGGTGATCAGTGCCGCCCGCAGGTCGCCGTGGTGATAGCCCGACCTCGATGTTGACACTGCTCACTTCCGTTCCTACGCTGATGTGTACACCGTCAACATTACCTCCTCGGGAAGGGGAAGGTCGAGGATGCAGACGATCCTGGGAGCGAACGGCCAGATCGCCGTCGAGCTCGCGCGAGAGCTCCACCGCGAGCACCCGGGCGAGCTCCGCCTCGTCAGCCGCAACCCGCGCCCGGTCAACGACACGGACCTCCTCGCGCGCGCCGACCTGCTCGACGCGGAGCAGACCGCCGCGGCCGTCGCCGGCAGCAGCACCGTCTACTTCACCGCCGGACTGCCGGCGGACACGCGGCTGTGGGAGGAACGGTTCCCCACGATGCTCAGGAACGCGCTCGATGCGGCCCGCGCCGCGGGGGCCGCGTTCGCCTACTTCGACAACACGTACATGTACCCGCAGGACGACCGGGTGCAGACCGAGGAGACGGAGTTCGCCCCGGTAGGGCGCAAGGGGGCGGTGCGCGCGGCGATGGCGACGACGGTGCTCGAGGAGATGGCCCGCGGCGACATCCCCGTCCTCATCGCGCGGGCACCGGAGTTCTACGGCCCGGGCCGCACGCAGAGCTTCACGAACACCCTCGTCCTCGACAGGATCGCGGCCGGCGAGAGGGCGCTCGTCCCGGTGCGCGCCGACCGCGAGCGCACCCTGATCTGGACCCCGGACGCCTCCCGCGCTCTCGCCCGCCTGGGCACCACGCCCGACGCCTACGGGCAGACGTGGCACCTGCCGACCCCCGACCACCGGCCCACCTACCGCGAGCTCGTCACGCTGGCGAGCGAGACCTTCGGGCGCAGCCCCCGGTACGCCGTGCTCCCCCGGTGGGCCCTGACCGCGGCAGGCGTCGTGTCCGCACAGGTGCGCGAGCTGCGAGAGCTGCTCCCCCGCTACGAGCACGACAACCGCTTCGACTCCTCGACGTTCACGGCACGGTTCCCGGACTTCGAGGTCACCCCGTACCGCACCGGCCTCGAGATCCTCCGCCACGAGGCGCAGCGGAACTCCTGAGCGGCGGGCCCTGGCTGGCGACGCGCCACGTGTCCTCAGACGTCACCGGCGCGACGACCAGCTCGACGACGCCGAGGAGCCCGAGCCGTCACGCGCGCGCCGCGTACGCGTCCGTCTCGAACTGCGCCGCGGCGGCGACGGTGTCCGGGTTCTCCAGGAGCGCCGCGCAGAGTGCGCTGGACAGCGTGAAGTCCTCGATCCCGCGGGCCGCGAGCGCCGCGACCTGGGTCGTGTCGCGCAGGCTCGCGGCGAGCACGCGGCACCCCTGGCCCGACGCGAGCAACGTCGCGTGGAGGTCGACCGTCTGCTCGACGCCGTCGAGGCCCAGGTCGCTCATCCGCCCGACGTAGGGCGCGATCCAGCCCGCACCGGCCGCGTCCGCGAGGAGCGCCTGGGACGCGTGGTAGACCGCCGTGACGAGCACGGGCACCCCCTCGCGCGTCAGCCGGCGAGAGACGGCGAGGCCGTCGCGGGTCGCGGGCAGCTTGACGACGACGTCCGGGCCGAGGCCGACGAGCTCCCGGCCGTGCGCCTCCAGCGCCGCCTCGTCCGGGCCGACGGCCTGGAGGAACACCGTCCCCGCGCCGGCCGCGCGCGCCCACCGGTGGACGTCGGGGGCGTCGTCGACGGTGAGGCCCGCCCGGCGCAGGATCGTCGGGTTCGTGGTGACGCCGGCGAACAGGCCGGTCGCGAGGAGCCGCTCGACCTGGTCGCGGTCGGCGGAGTCGATGTACAGCATGCGTTCTCCCTGGTGGTGCGGTCAGGCCGCGGGCGGCCGGGGCCGGTCCGCGACCGTGGCGAGCAGGTCGTAGTAGGGGGCGTCGATCGTCGCGGGCACGTCGCGGGGCGGGACGACGTCGAGCACCTCGGGCGCCCACGACGCGGCGACTCCCGCCACGGTGGTGCCCTCGAGGACGGCGACGGCCTGGACGCACGCCCCGCGCGCCGTCGCCTCGGGGGCCGCACGACGCACGACGGGGCGGCCGAGGGCGTCGGCGAGGACCTGCCGGTACGCGAGCGACCGGGCGCCGCCGCCGTTGACGACGACCTCCCCGCTCGTGTCGACGCCCACCCGCTCGAGCGCGCGGGCCGCCCCGACCAGGCCGGCGACGACACCCTCGAACGCGGCCAGCGCGAGGTCCTCCCGCGTGGTCTCTCCGGTGATCCCGCCGAGCACGCCGGTCGCGCCCGGTCGCCGCGGGGTGCGCTCGCCGTCGAGGTAGGCGACGAGCGTCGGCCGCTCTCCCCGGACGGGGGCGGCGAGCGCGAGGCGTTCGAGGGTCGCGTGGTCGACGTCGAGGAGCCGCGCGAAGGTGTCGGTGACCTTGGCGGCGTTGAGCGTGCACGCGAGCGGCAGATACCCGCCGGTCGCGTCGCACACGGAGTCGACCGTGCCGAGGGGGTCGACGACGGACGTGCGACGCGGGCTGAGGACGACGCCGGACGTGCCGAGCGAGACCCCGAGGTCGCCCTCGACGAGGCCGAGCCCGACGGCGGCGAGGTGCTGGTCTCCCCCGCCCGGACCGACGACGACGCCCGGCCGGAGCCCGAGCTCGGCGGCGACGTCCGGACACACGGTCCCGGCCGGGGTGTCGGGACCGAGGACGGTCGGGAGGACGTCCTCCCAGCCGACGTCCGGCGAGACGAAGCGGTCCAGGAGCTCGGGCCGCCAGACGCCGCGGTGGACGTCGAGGTAGCCGGTCCCGGCGGCGTCGGACCGGTCGGTGACCGTCGACCCGGTGAGCCGGTAGGTGAGGTAGTCGTGCGGCACGAGGACGTGCGCGACGCGCTCGAGGAGCGCGGGGTCGGTCTCCGCCACGTGCGCGAGCTTCATGATGGTCAGGGCGGACGACGGCGCCATGCCGACGTCCTCCATCCACCGTCCGAGCCCGTACTCGTGGGCGACCTTCGCGGCCGCCGGGCCCGCCGTCGTGTCGTTCCACAGGGGCGCGGGGGCCAGCGGCTCGCCGCTCCGGTCCAGCAGCACGAGCCCGTGGCACTGGGCGCCGACGGCGAGCGCGACGACCTGCGCCGGGTCGGCGTCGGCGTCGCGCAGGGCGCCCGAGAACGCCGCCCGGAACGCGGCCCACCAGTCCCGCGGGTCCTGCCGGCTGACGGGGGGCGCGGTGCGGGGATGGGGGGCCGACGCGGTCCCGACGAGCGCGCCGTCGTCCCGGCGGCGCAGCTCGACGGTGCAGGACTGGGTCGAGGAGTCGACCCCTGCGACAAGGTCCATGGCTACTTCCAGTAGGGCTCGAGGGGCGGCAGCTCCTGGGGCGCCTCGTCGATCTTGCCGACGGCCCCCGACGGGTGCGAGTGCAGGACGTTCTCCCACGAGTACCCGCGCATCCGCATGAGGACCACGGCGAGCGCGTCGCCCCACGCTGCCGTCACGAGGGTAGATCCCATCGCGATGACCTCGCCGGGGTCGATCCCCGGGATCATCGTCAGCTCGACCACGACGTCCGCGTTCCGCGCGAGGCGCGAGGTGGCGTCCGCCGTCACCGCGACGACCGTGTCGACGCCGCGCTCCTTGGCGCGCACGACCAGGTCGTTGATCTCGTCGCTCCCACCCCCGCGGGAGATCGCGACGAGGATGTCGCCCGGGGCCATCGCGCCCATCGTGCCGTGCAGCGCGTCCGCGCCCGAGATGAACACCGACGGGGTGCCGGACACGGAGAGCAGGTGCGCCATGCGGCGCGCCACCGCGCCGGACGTGCCGGCCCCGGTGACGAAGACCTTGCCCGTGCACTCGTACACCCGCTGGACCACGTCCAGGAACACGTCGCCCAGGTCGGTCACGCTCGCGGCGACCCCCTGCGCCTCGTGCGCGACGACCGCCCGGGCGGTCTCGAGCACGGCGGCACGGCGGCGCGTCGTGGTGTCGGGGATGGTCATGGGTACTCCTCGTCCAGGGGTTCTCGGTGAGGTCACGCGGCGCTCCAGGCCGCGTGCCGCAGGTCCACGGAGGACAGGTCGCCGGCCGCGACGACGTCGCCGTCGCACCGGCCCTCCGTGAGGGTGACGACGTCGTCCGCAAGCTCGAGGATCTCCTCCTCCTCGCTGGACACGACGACGACCGTGAGCCCGTCGTCGTGGGCCAGCGAGCGCAGGAGCTTGTGGATCTCGGTCTTGACGCCGATGTCGACGCCCTTGGTCGGCTCGTCGAGCAGCAGCACGCGCGGTGCCTGCGCCAGGACGCGGGCGAGCAGCACCTTCTGCTGGTTGCCGCCCGACAGGCGCTCGACGGGGCCCTCGCGGTCCCCGCGCACCTGCATGCGGTCCATGAGCGCCGCCGCCTCGCGGCGCATGCGCCGCTTGTCGAGCAGGCCGAGCCGGCGGTACCGGTCGAGGACCGGGAGGACGACGTTCGTCGTCGCGTCCAGCCCCCCGACGATGCCGTCGACCTTGCGCTCCTCGGTCAGGTAGACGAGCCCGCGCCGCTGGGCCTCGGCGGGAGCCGCGGGCCGGTACGGCGCGCCGTCGAGCTCGATGCTCCCGCCCAGGACCTTGTCGAGGCCGACGAGCGTGCGCAGCAGCTCGGTGCGGCCGGCGCCGATGAGCCCGTAGACCCCCAGCACCCGGCCGGGGTGGGCCGTGAGGCTGACGTCGGCGAGCGTGGGCGTGCGCAGGTTCCGCACCACGAGGGACGGGCGCGCGCCCGCGTCGAGCGGGACGACGTCGGTGCGGTGCGCCGGCTCGGTGACCCCGCCCGTGGTGGCGGTCGCCTCGTCCCCGGCGATCGCGTGCACGACCGCCTGGCGGTCGACCGTGCCGGCCGGGCCGGCGATGCGGACCTCGCCGTCGACGAGCGCGACGACGTGGTCGGCGACCGCGTACAGCTCGTCGAGCTTGTGGTCGACGAGCAGGATCCCGAGGCCCTCGGTGCGGGCCAGGTCGCGCACGGTCTCGAGGAACCGCTCGACCTGCCCGCCCTCGAGGCTCGTCGTCGGCTCGTCGAGCAGCAGGTAGCGCGCGTCGCGCGCCACGGCCACCGCGATCTCGAGGAGCTGGCGGGTCGCGACGGGGTAGGCGCCCAGCTTGCGGTCGACGTCCACCGCGAGGCCGAACCGGTCCGCGAGCGCGCGCGACTGCTCGCGCATGGTGCGGCGGTCGAGCGCCCCGCCGCGCGTCAGCTCACGGCCGAGGAACACGTTCTGCGTGACCGTGAGGTTCGGCAGGAGCGACAGCTCCTGGTAGACGGTCGAGATCCCGGCGTCGAGCGCGGCGGTCGGGGAGCCCTGGGGCAGCTCGTGGCCGTCCACGGTCACCGTGCCCTCGTCGGCGGGGTGCGCCCCGGCGAGCACGCGGAGCAGCGTCGACTTGCCGGCGCCGTTGTGCCCGACGAGCCCGGTGACCGTGCCCGCCGCGAGCGTCAGGTCGATGCCCTTGAGCACCCGCACGTGCGAGAAGCTCTTGACGATCCCGCTGGCCCGCAGGGCGCCGCCCTCGGCGGCGCCCCGCGGGACCGACGTCGTGACGTCGGTCATGTCAGCCGACCTCCCCCGGCGCAGGGGTCTCGCCGACGGTGAACGCCTTGAGCGGCAGGAGGATCTCCGGCTCGACGTCCTCGCCGTCGACGTACGCGCGGATCTGCTCGGTCACCTGGGTGCCGTAGCTCTCCGGCTCCTGGGCGACGCACCCGCGGTACACCTCGGTGAGCGTCTCCTCGGAGGCGCAGAACCCGTAGAGCGCGACGTCGGTGCGGTTGCCCAGGGCCTGGAGCGCGCCGTAGACGGCGGGGCCGGTCGAGGCCCAGATGACGTTGATGTCCTGGTTGCCCTGGAGCATCTCGCCCGTGACGCGCAGCGAGTCGTCGGGCTTGACGTTGCCGTCGACCTTGGCGACGACGGAGGCGTTCGGGTTGGCCGACACCGCGTCGGTGAAGCCCTCGTCGCGGATGACGACCGGGCGCTCGTCGGGCTCGGTGATGAAGCCGATGCTCAGCGCGGCGTCGGCGCCGAGGTCCTCGAGGACCTTCTCGCCCATCGCGCGGCCGCCCGCCTCGTTGTCCGCGCCGAGGTACTGGACGATCGACGCCCCCTGGGCGGCGAGCGCGTCCTCGTCGACGATGACGTTCACGGTGAAGACGGGCACGCCGGCGTCGTTCGCCGCCTTGACGATCCCCGCGGCGGGCTCCGACTTCACGGGGTTCAGCGCGAGCGCGCACGGGTCCTTCTGCAGCATGGCCTCGACCTGGGCGAGCTGCTGGGCGTCGTCGTCGTTCGCGACCTGCACCTCGACGTCGAACCCGTTGGCGGCGCCGCCGTCCTCGAAGCCCTTCTTCATCGCCACGTAGTAGGGGTTGGTGAGGTTCGGGAGGCTGACCGCGACGTACGGGTTCTCCCCGTCGCAGGACGCGGGCAGCGTGGTCTGGGCCTGGTCGGTCCCGCCGCTCCCGCTCGCGTCGCCGGTGCCGGTGCCGGTGTCGACGGCGGAGCAGGCGCCCGCGAGGGCGAGGGCGGTCACGGCGAGGGCCGAGACGATGATCTTGCGTCGCATGAAAACTCTCCTTCGAGCGGTGGGGGTCAGGACGTGGCGCGCGAGGCGCGACGTGGTTGCAGGAGCTGGAGGAAGAGGCGGCCTCTCCCCCCGGTGGTCGAGAGCGAGCGGCGGTAGGTGTCGAGGCTGACGCCGGCGAGGATGATCACGCCGATGACGAGGGGCTGCCAGAAGCTGTCGACGCCGACGACGTTCATGCCGTTCGAGACGGTCGCGATGAGCACCGCACCGAGCAGCGCGCCGCCGATCGAGCCGACCCCGCCGAACAGGCTCACGCCGCCGACCACCGCGGCGGCGATCGAGTAGAAGAGCTCGTTGCCCGAGCCGGCGGACGGGTACCCGACCATGAGGCGCGAGGTCGTCACGACGCCCGCGAGCGCGGCGCACAGACCGGAGACCGCGTAGACGAAGAGCGTGGTGCGCCCGGTGTGGATGCCCGCGAGGCGCGCCGTCTCCTTGTTGCCGCCGAGCGCGTAGATGTGGACGCCCGTGCTCGTGCGCGCCAGGAGGACGCTGAAGACGACGGCGACGAGCGCCACGATGAGGATCGGCGTCGGGATGCCGAACACCCCGCCGCGCCCGAGGAAGGCGAACATCGGGTCGCGCACCGTGACCGACGCCGCGCCCGTGAGGATCATGGGGATGCTCCCGGCGATGCCGAACATCGAGAACGTCGCGATGAACGGGGGCAGGCGCAGGTAGTGCACGAAGATCCCGTTGACGAGGCCCACCGCGACGCCGACGACGAGCGCGAGGACCGTCGCGGCCCACCACGGCAGGCCCGCCTGCATCCCGAGCGCCGCGGCCATGCCCGTGAGGGCGAGGTTGGACCCCGTCGAGAGGTCGATGCCACCGGTGAGCAGCACGAAGGTCTGGCCCAGCGCGAGCAGCGCCACCACGGCGCCGTTCAGCAGCAGGACCTCGAAGTTCCCGGCGGTGCGGAAGTTCGGGGACAGCAGACTCATCACCACCACCACGAGGACCAAGATCCCCGCGATCCCGACCTCGTCGGGGACGCGTCGTCGCGACATGTACTTCTCGCCTCCTTGCGGGTGCTCATATGAGCACGCGATTGCTCGTATGTCGATAGTATGGACACCACGAGGCCACAAGCAACGCGCCTCGATCACAGATCGGTAACATATGCGCAGACGAGCGCTCAGATGAGCAAGAATGGGTGACATGACGGACTTCTCGCGCCACGAGTTGGCACACGTGGCCCGCCGCTACTACGTGGACTCGGCCTCCAAGGTCGAGATCGGCGCGGAGCTCGGCGTCTCACGGTTCAAGGTCGCCCGGATGCTCGAGCAGGCGCTCGAGGCCGGGATCGTGACCATCACCATCGATGACGCCGGCGTCGTCGACCCGGCCCTCTCCGCGCGCCTGCGCTCGCACCTCGGCCTCGACGAGTGCCTCGTGGTCCAGGGCCGCGACACCGTGCCCGAGCTGCGCGAGGACGTCGGCGCGGCCGCCGCGGAGCTGCTCACCCGGTCGCTGCGCCCGGGCAACACCCTCGGCTTCGCGTGGGGACGGACGCTCACCGCCATGACGGAGCGCCTCACCGCGCTGCCCCCCGTGACCGTCGTCCAGCTCACCGGCGCGGTCGGCTCCGACCTCTCCGACTCCCCCGTCGAGGTGATCCGCCGCGTCTCCCTGCGCGCCGGCGGCGACGCGCACGCGATCTTCGCGCCCCTGGTCGTCGAGGACGCCGCGACCGCGGCGACGCTGCGCCGCCAGCCCGACATCGCCCGCGCGCTCTCGCTCTTCGACCGGGTCGACGTCGCGGTCGTCGCGATCGGCTCGTGGGACCCGCCGATCTCCCAGCTCCGCGAGGTCCTCGGACGCGACGAGCGGGACGACCTCACCGCGCGCGGCGTCCGCGCCGAGATCGCGGGCATCCTCCTCACCGCCGAGGGCGACCTCGTCCCCGACTTCGCCGAGCGGTGCCTCTCGATCTCCGCACGCCAGCTCGCCCGCGTGCCCCAGGTGATCGCCGTCGCCGCCGAGCACGAGAAGGCGGCGGCCGTCCACGCCGTCACGCGGTCCGGCCTCGTCTCCGCCCTCGTCACCGAGCAGCGGTGCGCCGAGGCCCTGCTCGACCTCCCGCCCGTCGCTCGCGGCGCGAGCCGATGAGGGCTTCCCGCACCCGCGTCGCCGCGTCGTTCTGGTCGACGCCGCGCGACCGCGTCGCCGCGGAGGCCGAGCGGCTCGCTCGGGCCGGGCTCCGCACCGTCCACTGGGACCGGACCGACGGCCGCTACGCCGCCGCGGGCGGCTTCACCGCCGCGGAGGCGGCGGCCGTGACCGCCGCCAGCGGGCTCGCCGCCGAGGCGCACCTCATGGTCGAGGAGCCGCTGCGCGAGGTCGACCCCTGGACCGACTTCTGCGAGCTCGTCGTCGTCCACGCGGGGACGCGCGACTGGCGCGCCGCCCTCGACCGCGTCCGCGCGCGAGGCGCACGCGCCGGCGTCGCGCTCTCGCCCGGCGTCGAGGTACCGGAGGTCGAGCCCGGGACGGACGTCCTCGTCATGTCGATCACCCCCGGCCACGCCGGCTCGACGTTCCAGGTCGACGCGCTCGCCACGGTCGGGCAGGTCGCGGGCCCGGGTCACGCCGTCGGCCTGGACGGCGGCGTCACGCGCTCGATCGTCCCGCAGGCGCTCCGCGCCGGGGCCACGTGGCTCGTGTCCGGGACGGACCTCGTCGCGAGCGAGGACCCGCACGGCTGGCTGACGGCGGCGCGCGCCACGGAGGTCGCTCCGCGGCGCGACGGGGACGAAGGAGCCGGATGAGCACCGCGCGGCCCGGCCGGCGGAACGTCCCCCTCGCCGCCGTCGCGGCCGAGGCCGGGGTGTCCGTCCCGACCGTGTCGAAGGTGCTCAACGCGCGCCCGGACGTCTCGGCGGCGACGCGCGAGCGGGTCGCCGAGGTCCTGCGGCGCCACGGCTACGAGATCCGGCCTCCCACGGCCAAGCGGACGGGACTCGTCGACGTCCGCATCGTCGACTTCGAGGGCCCGTGGTCGGAGGCGGTGGTGCGCGGCGCGGTCGCGGAGGCGCGGCGCCTGGGCCTGGACGTCGTGCTGTCCGTGGAGCTGGACCCCGACGACTGCGGCGCGTGGGTCTGGCACGCGCTCGCCCGGGGCACGGACGGCCTCGTGAGCGTCGTCGCGGTGCCCGACGCCGAGGCACGCGCGACGCTCGCGGCCGCCGGGGTGCCGCTCGTCGTCGTCGATCCGCGACGACGCCCGCCCGAGGACGTGCTCAGCGTGGGCGCGGCGAACTTCCAGGGGGCGCTCGAGGCGACGACGCACCTGCTGGAGCTCGGGCACCGGCGCATCGCGACGATCACGGGTGTGCCGGAGCAGGACAACGCGATCGCGCGGCTCGCCGGCTACCGCGCCGCGATGATCCAGGCGGGCGTGCCCGTCGACGAGGACCTGGTCTGCCTGAGCACGTACGGCGTCCCCGCGGGCTACGAGGGGACGCAGCGCCTGCTCGCCCGCGACGACCCCCCGACGGCGATCTTCGCGAGCAGCGACGACACGGCGCTCGGCGCGCTGCGCGCGCTGCGCGAGGCGGGGCTGTCCGTGCCGGACGACGTCTCGCTCGTCGGGTTCGACGACCTCCCCGTCGCGCCCTGGACCGACCCGCCCCTCACCACGGTCCGCCAGCCGCTCGTCGAGATGGGCGCCTCCGCCGTCGGGCTCGTGCACCGCGCGCGCACCGCGCACGGGCACACGCTGCGTACCGAGCTCGCGACACGCCTCGTCGTCCGGGAGTCCACCGCTCCCCCGCGGTCGTGAGACGGCCGTGGCGCGCGGTGCTGACGTGCGGTCCTGACGTGCGAGCCCGACGCGGCCTGGGCGGTCCTGACGCGCGGTCCGGACGCTCGCGCCCGGGGCACGCCGGGACCACGACGGACGGGAGGGACGCGGTCCGCGTCCCTCCCGTCGTCGCGTGCCGGTCGACCGGCGAGCAGGCGGCCGGTCAGCCGCAGGAGACGCCCGCGTAGCGGTAGGACAGCTCCTGGGTCGTCGACCCGTCGTCGGACGTGACAGTCACCGTCGCGGTGCCGGACGGGATCTCCGCCGTGCGCGCCGCGAACGACTGGTAGGTGCTGCGGTGCGGGACGACGTCGTCGAACGACCGCGACCCGTAGGGCGTGGCGAGCGTGATGTCCGCGCGGCCGTCCCCCGTGCTCGTCGCCCGGACGGCGACGGCCGCCCGGTGGCCGAGGCAGCGCGCCTGGACCTGGACGTCGGCGCCCACGCCGGGCGTGAGGTCGGCCGTGGCGGAGAACGTCTCGGCCGCCATGAGCGGGCGCAGCCGCTGCTCGAGCTGGTCGTCGACGAAGTAGTCCTTGAGGCGCGAGTCGTCGAGGACGTTGCCGATCGCGGCGACGATCATCGCCTGGTCGAGCGACAGGTAGCGCTCGGCGACCGTGCCCGAGCGGACGGCGACCGCGTCGTAGAACCCGCCCGGCCCGTACGCGCCGAGGTCGTCGGCGAGGTGGGCGAGGTTGTCGAGCACGCCCTCGGTGTCGTACGCGAGCCCGAGGAACGACGCGTGCGGCGTCACGACGCCGTCGCCGAACTCCGGCGCGGGGTTCGTCGCCTCGCGGCAGCCCTCGAACCCGAGGTCGACGTCGGTCTCGCCGTCGGACAGGTAGCCGTCAGAGCGCAGGCCGATCGCGTCGACGCCGTACTCCGCGTACCCGCCGAAGGGGTTGCTCGCGGGCGAGAAGCCCCAGGCCCCGTAGCCGGCCTCGTCGAGGCCGTGCTCCTTGTGCGCGCGCACCACGAGCGGGTGGTTGACGCCCCACGACGTCGGGCCCCACTCCGCCTCGGGCACCAGCATGTCCGGCATGAGCGCCTCGAACATCGAGCCGCCCCAGCCCGGGACGACCGCGAGGTCGCGGTACCGGTACGCGCCCTCGAAGACGGGGACGCCCAGGTACTCGCGCGTCTCCCCGATCGGCTTCTGCTCCTGCCACGACCAGTCGCACGTGTCCGGGAACGTCCGGTAGCTCGCGTAGTACGCCTCGGGCGGCACCTCGCCCTCGGCGATGCCGAGGTAGGTCGCGATGCGCGTCTCCGAGACCGTCGTGTCGTAGTGGTGGCACGTGTAGTAGACGTCGGTGCCCGTGCCGAGGTAGTCGCCCGCCACGGAGCAGCCGGGCGGCTCCTCGTCCCAGAACCCGCCGCGCAGCAGCCCGACGCCGAGGTCCGGACGCGCGTCCGGGTTGTAGAAGGCGCCGAAGTGCATGTCGTCGTAGATCGCGCGCGCCTCGTCCGCGAGGCTCGGCTCCGCCTCCGCGACGACGCGCAGCCCCGCGGCCAGCCAGCCGTTGTCCACCGAGCTGAGGAACTGGTGGACGACGTCGCCGCTGTCCGGCCACGTCTCGACCCGGTCGCCGGTCGCCGGGTCGTACCAGTTGTAGAACATCCCGCTCGCGTCGTGCCGGTCGAGGGACGCGACGGTGTCGAGCGTCGTCGCGAGGCGGTCGTGCGCCTCGGCGGCGTCGACCAGGCCGAGGTCGCGCGCCACGACGGTGGACCAGAGCCAGCCGCCGATGTTCGTCGGCGACGTGTACGCGCTGCTCGACGCCGGGTCCAGGTCACCCTCGATGTTGTCCGCGGGCAGGCCGGTCCCCTCGTCCGTCATGGCCTCCAGCGAGGTGTACGTGTCCTCCAGGTACGTCTCCAAGGTCGCGCGCTGCGCGCCGGTCAGGCCGTCAGGCCCGACGCCGGGCGTCGCCGTCGCGGGGACGCTCCCCGCCGCCGGGACGCTCTCCGCCGCGGCGGGAGCGGCGAGGCCGGCCGCCAGGGCCAGCCCGCCGACGAGTCCGCCC
Source organism: Cellulosimicrobium sp. 22598 (assembly GCF_052044445.1). NCBI lineage: Bacteria > Bacillati > Actinomycetota > Actinomycetes > Micrococcales > Promicromonosporaceae > Cellulosimicrobium > Cellulosimicrobium sp. 22598. The sequence continues at coordinate 149,017 of NZ_JBQEMZ010000007.1, read as the reverse complement.
GCGACGAGCGCGGCTCCGCGACGGCGCTGCACGCCGCTCCGTGCGGTCGTGGTCGTTCCATCCATCAGGCACTCCTTCGTGTCGTGACCCCCGAAATTTCGGGCGCACTTTCCGAATGGGGGCGCAGAGAGTAGCCCGGGTGCCGGGTGGGGTCAACGGAGCCCACGTCGGGCGACGACGCCGCGTCGAGCGACGCCGCCGCGACGGGCGGCCGTGCGCGCACCACGCGAGCCTCTACCCCTGCCGCTTCGCGGCAACCGCGGTCAGGCGGCTCGGGCGAAGAGGTGATCCAGGTGCTGGTCGATGGCGGCCAGCGCGGCCCGCGGCTCGATCACCTCGAGCTCGAGCAGCGGGGTGAACCCGGTCAGCGCCAGGAGCAGGTCGGTCTCGACGTCCGGGTCGCGGTCCGGTGCGATCTGTCCGTCAGTGATCGCATCGCGCACGAGCTGCGCCACCATGGCGCGGCCGTCACGGAGCCCGAGGCGCGCCCGCTCGCGCAGCGCCGGGTCGTGCAACGCCTCCAGGACGTACGCGGCGCTCATGCGGCTCGACGCCCGCGCGTCAGGCCCCAGGGGCAGCATCTCGACGAGAACCAGCCGGAGCACGTCCCGCGGGTGCGGGGGCTGGTCGAGCGCGGCCAGCCCCCGCGCGACCCGGCCCGCGGTCTGCTCGGCGGCGAACTCCATCGCGAAGGTCAGCATCCCGGCGCGCGACGCGAAGTAGTGCTGCACGTGCCCGAGCGAGACCCCGGCCTCGCTCGCGACCTCGCGCATCGTCGCCTTGGTCCAGCCGTGCTGGTCGACGACCCGCCACAGCGCACGCGCGAGCGCCTCGCGGCGTTCCTGGTGGTCCACCAGCTTCGGCACCCGGGCTCCCTTCCCTGCGGCGGTACGCGTGACACAATACAACTGTATGGCAAACCCTGGGAGGGAGAGACGATGGCCGACCCGCACCCGTCCCCCGCGTTCTTCAACCCGTACGCCGTCGCCGTCGACCAGGAGGTGGCGATCGCCCTGCTGGCCGACCTGCACATCCGCACGGCCATCGAACGCGGCGAGTTCGACGACCTCCCCGGCAGCGGCAAGCCGCTCCCCATCCCCGACCGCTACGACCCCGACTGGTGGCTGAAGAACCTCGTCAAGCGCGAGCGGCTCGTGGTTCTCCCACCCTCCATCGAGCTGCGCAGAGAAGACGCTGCGCTCGACGAGCGCCTCGACGAGATCTGGGTCGAGGAAGACGTGCGCCACGAGGTCGAGGAGTTCAACCGCCGCGTGCTCCGCGGCCGCTACCGAGCACCCGCCGGCCCGCCGCTCGTCACCATGCCGCGGGACGTCGACCAGACCGTCGCCGCATGGGCACGGCGCCGGGCAGCACGCGCCGCGGAGGCACGGGCGGCAGCAGCCGCGGAGACGACCGAGACGAAGCGTCCCCGCCGCGGACCTTTCCGCAGGCGGCGCCGGTAGCTGCACGGCGAACCGCCGACTCCGGCTCACTTGTCAGGCATGGACCGCTCGACGACAGTTCCGCGTTCGATGATGCGGTGGTCGAGCATGCGGGTGCTCGGCCCCGTTCCCAGGAGTCGCTCGACCGCCAGCTCCCCCATCTTGCGCAGGGGTTGCGCGACCGTGGTCAACGCCGGCTGGACGTGAACGGCGGTGCGGGTGTTGTCGAAGCCGAGGACGGAGACGTCCTCAGGGACGCGCCGCCCTTGCCGCTGGAGTTCGTTGACGGTGGCGGCGGCCATCTCGTCGCTGAGGGCGAAGACGGCGGTGAGGGCCGGCTCACGGTCGAGGAGTGCCGCGAGGGCGGCGGGTGCGGACTCATACAGAGAGTTGCCGTGTGCGATGTGGGGTTCGAGGCGCATCTCGCGCATGGCGCGTTCGTATCCGCGGAGGCGGGGAGTGTTGACGAGGTGCGAGGTGATGTCTCCGCCGAGGAGGCCGATCTTGCGATGACCGAGGCCGAGGAGGTAACGGGTGCCGTCGTAGGCGGCCTTCTCGTCGTCGATCGCGATGCTGGGGAAGGCGCGGCCGTCGCGGATGGCGACGGCGATGAACGGGGTGCCCTCGCCGAGTGCGCGTCTCATCTCTGCGGTGACGGCAGCGGAGATGAGCACGACGCCGGCGGCGCGGTAGGTGCGAAAGGTGCGGAGGTATCCCGGGGCGTGCACGGCGCCGGCGCCTGTGCGTCCGAGCATGACCGTGTGGCCGGCGGACTGCGCGGCGTCCTCGACGCCGCGCAGGATCTCGGAAGCCAGGGCGTCGGAGACGACTGGGGTGAGGACGCCGATCACGGCGCTCTGCCGCGTCTTGAGGCCCCGGGCGAGGGTGTCGGGCTCGTACCCGAGGTCGGCGGCCGCACGTTCGACCCTCTTGCGGGTCACCTCGGAGTAGCCGGGCAGACCGTTCACGACGCGCGACACGGTGGCCGGGGACACCCCGGCCACGCGTGCGACGTCTCGGATCGTCGTCATCGGCAGTCCTTTCGCCCGCCCCAGTGTGCCTGACCGGGGCGGGCGCACAGGTCGTGTGTCAGGAGTCCTCGATCAAGAGCCAGGCGGTCGCGTCATCCGGGAGGACCCGGTCGTCGCCGACCGGAGCGGTGACCAGGAGCAGCTCTCCGGGAGGAAGGGGAGTCGGTCCGGCGCCGATCGACGCGATGACGAGCACCCGGCCGTTGGAGAACGCGAGCACGTCCGCGTCACTGCCGGGAAGCTCGGTCCACGCGACGTCTCCGGTGCCGAGGGCGAGGTCGCGGCGCAGCCACAGGGCGTCTCGGTAGAGCCGGTACATCGACCCGGTCACCTCGCGCTGTGCTGCGACCGTGTACCGGCCCCAGTCCTCACCCTGTGGGAGCCAGGCGCGCCCGGTCGGAGAGAACCCGAAGGCGGGAAGGTCGGGCTCCCAGGGAAGCGGCACTCGGCAGCCGTCGCGCCCGGCGGCACGCCCGCCGGACCGGACGAACATGGGGTCCTGCCGGGCGTCGTCGGGGATCGTCGTGTGCTCGGGCAGGCCCACCTCTTCACCCTGGTAGATGTACGCCGAGCCCGGGAGCGCGAGCTGGACCGCGGTGACGGCGCGGGCGCGACGCGTGCCGAGCTCGAGGTCGGGCTGGTCATCCCGTGGGCCGATGCCGTCGTCGGTCCAGGTTCCGACGGGTAGGCCAAGTCGGCTGACGTGGCGCACGTCGTCATGGTTGTTGAGCACCCAGGTGGATGGGGCGCCGACGGCGCCGTACGCCTCCAACGACGCGGTGATGACCTCGCGCAGGTCCTTGGCGCGGTACGGGCAGTCGAGGAACTCGAAGTTGAACGCCTGGTGCATCTCGTCGGGCCGTACGTACTGCGCGAGGCGGCTGGGAGGCCGCACGTGCGCTTCGGCGACCAGGATCCGGTCGTCGCCGTACTCCTCGAGGACGGACCGCCAGCGGCGATAGATGTCGTGGACGCCGGGTTGGTCGAACAACGGCGTGCGGGTGCCATCCGGTGCGGGTGTCGAGCCGAGCTGGAGGTCGACGGGGAAGTCGGGCAGGCCGTCCTGCTTGACCATGCCGCGCGCGACGTCGACCCGGAACCCGTCGACACCGAGGTCGAGCCAGAACCGCAGGATGTCGTCGAACTCGGCACGGACGCGCTCGTCCTGCCAGTTCAGGTCAGGCTGCTTGGTGTCGAACAGGTGGAGGTACCACTGGCCGGGCCGCCCGTCGGCTTCGGTGACGCGTGTCCAGGCCGGTCCGTAGAAGACCGAGCGCCAGTTGTTCGGTGGCTCCGATCCGTCCGGACCGCGCCCGTCGCGGAACATGTAGCGAGCCCGCTCCGGGCTTCCGGGCGGCGCCGCCAGGGCCTCCTGGAACCACGGGTGCTCGTCCGAGGTGTGGTTGGCGACGACGTCGATGATGACCCGAAGCCCGAGCTCGTGGGCGCGCCGGGTCAGTGCCGCGAAGTCGTCGAGGGTGCCGAAGACCGGGTCGACGTCGCGGTAGTCGGAGACGTCGTACCCGGCGTCGGCCTGGGGTGAGCGGTAGAAGGGCGAGAGCCAGACCGCGTCGACGCCGAGCTCGGCGAGGTGGGGCAGGCGTGCGGTGATACCGGGCAGGTCGCCGACGCCGTCGCCGTCGGAGTCGGCGAACGATCGGGGATACACCTGGTAGATCACGGCGCTGCGCCACCAGTCGGTGGCGACGGCGAGGGGATCGGTCATGCGAGGCACTCCTGGGAGGACGGGACGGGTGCGCCGGGGCGGCGTCAGCGGGCGGAGAGGGTCGAGGTCAGGTAGTCGACGAAGCCGGGGGCGTCCACGGCGGTCGCGATCTGGCAGTTGGCCGGTGGCGCGCCGTGCGTGCCGAGCGTGTCGGCGACCGTGATGCCCCGGGCCACGCCGTCGAGCGCGACCTGCACATGAGCCGGCTGCCACTCGACGAGGTCGGGTCGTGCGAGCGTCGCGACGGCGAGGGGGTCGTGCAGGTGGAAGCTGCCGTGGGTCTTCGACCGCGGGTAGCGCTCGCGCAGCGTCTGGATCCAGGCCAGGCCGCACTGGCCCGCGAACGATCCGAACGGGCTACCGGAGGTCGCGAGGGTGGCGGCCTGGTCTTGTGTCATGCGGACCTGGTACGTGACGTCGAGGCCGACGAGACGCACGTCGGCGCCTGAGCGCAGGACGATCTGCGCGGCCTCCGGGTCGGCCCAGATGTTGAACTCCCCCGGTACCCGCACGTCGTTCTGCTGGCCGAAGAAGTAGCCGCCCATCACCACGACGCCGGCCACGGCCTCGGCCAGGCGCGGCTCGAGCAGCATGGCGGTCGCGACGTTCGTCAGCGGTCCGATCGCGACGAGCGTGACCTCGCCCGGTGAGGCCAGGACGTGGTCGACGATGGCCTGCGCCGCCCGACCGGGCGCGGCCACCACGCCGCGGTGCGCGTCGAGGTCGAGCGCCGTGGCGCGTGGGCGCCAGGGATCCATGAGCGGGCCGGCGGCTCCCTGGACGACGGGCACGTCGTGCTCGAGGCGGGCCAGCAGCTCGAGGGCGAGCACGGTCGCGCTGCGCACGTCGGTGTTCCCGTCGACGGTGGTGACGAGCTCGAGGTCGATCGCGGGCTCGGCGACGGCGAGCCCGATCGCGAACCCGTCGTCGATGTCGCTTCCCGGCGCTCCCATCGCCACGTCGGTGTCCAGGATGATCCGCGCGGTCACAGTGGTGCCTCCTCGAGGTCAGTGAGGGTCGTTGGTTGAGCGCCCCGTACCTGCACGGCCGCTGCTCCCGCGGCGTTGCCGGCACGGACGGCGTCGATCAGTGATGCGCCCGATGCCAGTTCGGCCGCGAGGACTCCGACGAACGCGTCGCCGGCCCCGGTGGTGTCGATGACGGGGACGCGGTGCCCGGCCACGTGCACAGGCTCTCCGGGCTCCGGAACGACGACCGCTCCGTCCGCGCCCAGCGTGATGACCACGGTGCGGGCGCGGCGCGCCAGGTCGCGGGCGGCCTGCGTCGCGGTGTCGAGGTCGGCGACCGCGTACCCGACGAGGGCTGCGGCCTCGGTCTCGTTCACCACGACGGGGTCGCAGTCGGCGAGGACGTCGACCGGCAGGACGGTCGCGGGAGAGAGGTTGAGCACGAACCGCAGGCCTCGCCGGCGTGCCGTGCGTGCGGCGGCCACGACCACCTGACCGCGGATCTCGCACTGTGCCAGGACGGTGCTGGCCTCCGTGGTGCCGATCGCGTGGGCCACGTGCTGGGGGTCGAGCATCGAGCTGGCGCCGGGGACGATGACGATCGTGTTCTGCCCGTCCGGGGTGACGGTGACCAGGGCACGGCCCGTGCGGGCGGCCACGCGCTGAACGTGCGTCACCTCGACACCGGCCGACCGGAGCTGGTCGAGGGCGGCGTCGCCGTCCGCCCCGAGCGCGGTTGCGAACGCGACGCGCGCCCCGGCGCGGGCGGCGGCGCACGCCTGGTTGGCGCCCTTGCCGCCGAGCCCGTCGGTGGCGTCGTGCGCCAGGACCGTCTCACCCGTCGCCGGGACGTGGTCCACCGCCACGCTCAGGTCGATGTTGGTGGACCCGACCACCAGCAGCCCGCCGACCGTCACCGCTCCACCAGCGCGAGCGTGCGGTCGGCGAGGTCGGAGATGCGCGAGCCGTCGTACCCGCGCACGGCGCTCGAGATGCGGTCCGCGAGCGGCTCGACCAGGTGCTGCGGCAGTGCGGACGCTCCGTGGACGGCGCCGAGCACCGACCCGATCGTCGCGGTCGCGGAGTCGGTGTCGAGCCCGGCCTGGACCCCGAGCCCCAGGGTGAGCGCGACGTCGTCCCCGCCCCACAGGAGCGCCGCGGCGATGACGGCCGCGTTGTTGAGCGTGTGCACCCACGAGTGCTCGGCGAACCGCTCGTCGATCCACGCCAGCGCGTCGTCCCAGGTGGCGCCGCCGTCGTGGAGGGCGACGACGTGGCGCAGCGTCGCGGCGAGCCGGGACCTGGCGGGGACCCAGTCGAGCGAGCGGCGCAGTGCGTCCTGAGGGTCGGCGGCGACGAACGCGCCGGCGACGAGGGCCGCGGCCCACAGCTCGCCGTAGACCCCGTTGGCCGTGTGGGACAGCGAGGCGTCGACGAACGCGAGCTCGACCGCGGCCCGAGGGTCGCCCGGGTTGACGTAGCCGAAGAGGTCGGCCCGGATCAGGGCGCCGATCCACTCCCGGTAGGGGTTCTCGTGCGTCCCGGCGTCCACGACCGGGACGCCGGAGACGAGGTTGCGGTACGTGGCCCGCTCGGCGGTGAACGTCTGCAGGAACGGCAGCTTGTCGAGCCACTCGAGCGCGACGTCCTCGACTCGCAGTCCGCGCCCGTACGTCTCGAGCAGGTGCAGCGCGAGAACGGTGTAGTCCGTGTCGTCGTCGCGCGGCATCATCGTCACCCGGCCCCGCGTCGCTGTCCGCCAGGACGGGTTCAACCGCTCGATGTCACCGGGGAGCGGGTCCAGCAGCGGGACGTAGTCGCGCAGCGGCCACGCGCCCGCGGCCTTGAGATAACCGCGGATCTGCTCAGGCGTCAGCCCCTCGACGGGCTTGCCCAGGCAGCAGCCCGCGCAGCGCCCGAGCCAGGCGCCGTGCACCTTCTCGCGCAACGCGTCCCCGCCGGGGCTGGGGACTGCGCCGTCTCCCCGCTCGACGGCCGGCATCGCGGCGAGGATCCCGGCGAGATCCTCAGGCTCCTCGTACTCCCACCCGGGGACCCGCACCGCTGCGCCCCCCAGGTCGGCAAGGAGCCGGCGCAGGGCGGTCGCGTCGCGCAGCCGGGTGGCCTCGTGGACCGCGTCGCGCAGCGTGTCGGGGACGACGTACCCGGAGGTGAGGAGCTGTTCGAGCTCGTCGGGGACGGTGTCGCACGGGTCCAGAACGTCATGCATGGTGATCCTCGGATGGGTCGGGTACACGGGTCAGGCCTCGCTCGGGGAGTGGGCTCGGGTCACTGCTTGACGGCACCGCGCGCGACGCCGCCGATGATCCAGCGCTGGGCGAACAGGTAGATCACGAGCATCGGCGTCAGCGCCATGAGGTAGCTCGCGAACGCGAGGTTGTAGTCGGTGCTGAACTGCCCCTGGAACGCGTACTGCGCCAGCGGCAGCGTGTACTGCGAGGCGTCGGACAGGATCACCAGCGGAAGCAGGAAGTCGTTCCACGTCATCAGGCCCGTCAGGATCGCGACGGTCGCGTTGATCGGGGTGAGCAACGGGAAGATCACGCGCCAGAACGTCGACCAGGGGCCGGCGCCGTCGAGCATCGCCGCCTCCTCCAGAGCCACGGGAATCGTCTGCATGTACCCCGTGTACAAGAGGGTGTTGAACGCCAGGTTGTACACCACGTACAGCAGGATCAAGCCCCCGATGTTGTCCAGCCCCAGCGCGCTCATCTGCTTCACGAGCGGGAGCATGACGATCGGGAACGGGATGAACAGCGCCGAGAGCAGGTAGAAGAACATCACCTTGAAGGAACGGCGGTGCAGGTTGCGCGCGATCGCGTACCCCACGAGGGAGTTCGTGAGCACGGCGAGGAGCACGACCCCGAGCGTGATGACGAGGCTGTTGGTCAGTGCCTGACCGAAGTTCGTCACCTCGATCGCCTCGGTGAAGTTGGACCACTGCCACTGGGTGGGCGGCGCCCAGAGATTGCCTCCCATGTCGGACTTGGACTTCACGGCGGTGATGACCGTGAAGTACAGCGGGCCGAGCACGGCGAGCGAGGCGACGAGCAGCAGGCCGGTGACGAGCCAGTTCGAGCGCCGACGAGCGGTATCCATCAGGCACTCACCTCTCGGTTGCGCAGTGCGCGCAGCTGGACGATCGACAGCAGCGCGATGACGAGGAAGTAGATGACGGCGTTCGCGGACTGGTAGGCGAACTGCCCGCCGGTGAAGCCGTTGCGGTAGATCAGGTAGGAGATCGACATCGTCGACGTCCCCGGTCCGCCGGCCGTCAGGGCCACGATCTGGTCGAACACCATGAGGAAGTTCTTCAGCGACAGCACCATGTTGATGGTGAAGAACGGTGCCAGGAGCGGGAACGTGACGCGCCAGAACCGCTGCCACGCCCCGGCGCCGTCGAGCATCGCGGCCTCGGTCACGTCCTCGGGCACGGTCTGCAGGCCGGCCATGTAGATGACGATCGTGGTGGCGCACGCCTGCCAGACCGTCACGACGACGACGCCGACCCACGCGAGCGACGGGTTGCCGAGGATGTTGGTCGACAACGCCTCGATGCCCGTCGCGCGCCCGACCGGGGGCAACGCGTTCGCGAACAGGAAGTTGAAGATGTAACCGACCACCAAGGTGGCCATGACCGCGGGCAGGAAGAACACGCCCCGCAGGAACCCGCGCAGCCGGATGTTCGCCGTCAGCCCGACCGCGACGACCAGGCTCACGACGTTCGCCAGGACGGTCGCCACCAGCGCGAAACCGATCGTGAACTTGTAGCTCCCGATGACGACCGGGTCGGAGAACAGCGCGACGTAGTTCTCCAGGCCGACGAACGACCAGTCCCCGTAGCCGCGCGAGTCGGTGAAGCTGTAGAAGACGCCCTGCAGGGCAGGGACCGTGTGGAAGGCGAAGAAGAGCAGGACGCCCGGTAGCGCCATCCAGTAGAAGACCTTGGTGCGTTGCCTCATGCCGTTACCTCTCGTCCGGCCCGGCCCGGGTCCGTCTCGCCGCTCGGGGCGGACCCGGGCCGGGGAACCGGTCGACTACTTGACGCCGTTCGCGGCGAAGTCGGCATCGAGCGCGTCGAGGAACGTCGCCACGTCCTCGTCGATCAGGAACTGCTGGACGATCGCGGCCATGTTGCTCGAGCCCTTGACCATCGAGTCCGGGTACATCGCCGTACGACCCTCGTCGAGCCAGTCCGTCTTCAGCGAGGCGAGCGCCTCGTCGCTCGCGGGGACGTCGCCGCGGACGGAGAAGAGGTACTGGTCCTCGGTGAACGTCGTCTGGGCGTCGGCATCGAGCAGGAAGTCGACGAACTGCTGCGCGGCATCGGCGTTCCTCGATCCCTCGGCGATCGCGATCACGGAGTCCGGGCCGGACAGGAGCACGCTGTCCTCGGCGGTCTCGCCCGCCGGGAGCACGAACGTCCCGATGTTCTTGTCCGGGTTGGTCGCCCGGATCTCGGGGATGGCCCACGTACCCTGCACGTACATGACCGAGTCGCCGTTGGCGAAGGCTGCGTTGCCGGCGTCGTACGTGGTGCCGAACGGGTCGGGCTGCGCGAACGCCTTGAGCTCGAGGAGCTTCTCGGCGGTCTCGGCGTAGGCGGGCGATTCGGCGAAGGTCGCGGACCCGTCCTGGAGCTGCGACCAGAAGTCAGGGCCCTGCAGCGAACCGGCCACCGAGTTGAAGACGAGCTTCGCCGTCCAGGAGTCCTTCCACGTGAACGTGAACGGCTCAGACCCGGCGTCCTTGATCGCCTGCGCCGTCGCGAGGAACTCCTCCCACGTCGTCGGCACCTCGAGCCCGAGCTCGGCGAACTGGTCGACGTCGTACAGCACAACTTGGGCGTTGACCGCCCACGGCACTGCGACGGTCTGGTCCGGGACCCCGAGCTCGTCCGCGTAGGCCTGAGCCCCCTCGTTGTCGACAGCCTCGGCGGCCGCGGTACCGCTGAGGTCCTTCAGCAGGCCCGAGGTCGCGATGTCGTTCAGGTTGGACACGTTCAGGCCGATGACGTCCGGCACGTCGCCCTTGGCCAGCCGCGACTGCAGCACGGTCAGAGCATCGGGCACCGACGTCTGGGTCACCGTGATGCCCTCGTGGGTGGCCTCGAACTCCTCGATGAGCCGGTCCACCACCTCGATCGACTCGCTCTTCGACTGGAAGAACTCGACCTCCACCTTTCCGCCCCCGGCCCCCGAGTCCCCGCCCGAGCAGGCTGCCAGCAGCAGAGCCGTCACCGCTGCACCCGCCGTCACCGCCGCGTGCGTCCTACGTGGTGCCATCGCATTTCTCCCTTGAGCGTGTGGCCCCCGACGCAACCGCGCGCCGGGACACGTCACGCAATCGTTTACGTGACGCTGCGCCGGACGCTAGAGGGGCGAAGAAGCGCCACGCAAACGTTTACGAAACGACACCACGGGAGACGGCCCTATCGATCGACGCCGTGTCGTCGGCATCGTCGCGCCAGGCGGGGGACGTGGGTTGTCCGAGGGCGCGTCCGCACAGGTCGGCACGTCGCCCGCGGTCATGGCGCACCGCTCAGGCGCCGGTTCGGCATCGACCTCGACGCGGTAGCACGGGCGGCGGTTCGCACCTGGTGCTCGACGAAGAATCGGTCGAACTGGCCCGCATCTCGACGAGTCGACAGACGACGAGGTTGCTACATCTGCATGTCGGCGAAGCGCTGGTAGTGACCTTGGAACGCAACGGTGATCGTGTCGGTCGGGCCGTTTCGGTGCTTGGCGACGATCAGGTCGGCCTCGCCCGCACGCGGCGACTCCTTCTCGTAGGCGTCCTCGCGGTGGAGCAGGATCACGACGTCGGCGTCCTGCTCGATGCTGTTGTGCGTGGCGATGCCGTTGGCGACGAAGTTGTGCTCGTCGAGGACGGTGGCGTCGTAGACCTGCTTCTCCCCCATGGGTTCGATCGAGACGACCTCGTCCCACAGGAGGTCGTTGACCGCCATGATCTCGAGCTCCTCGCTCTCGAGCACCGCTGCGATCTTGCCGAGGCGATGCCGTGACGGCGAGTTCTTCCACAGCGCGCTGCCGCAGAACTGTGTCCCGATCGCTTCGGCGAACTCACGGTGCGTCATGCCGCGCTCGACGAGGATGTCGCGGACGTCGTCCCAGACCCGACGCGGAACGGTGTCGACGTTCGTGTTGGCCCTGGTCTCGCGGATGATCGTCAGCAGCTTCTCGGCGATATCGCCTCGGTCTCCGTGCACGCCGATCTCCTGGAGGAAGCGGCGCTGGTCGTCCACCCCGCTCACGTCCAGCGTGTACCCAGGACGGTACGACCCCTTGGGCGTCGCCGTGCGCACGCGCGTCGAGATGCCGAAGCGCAGCAGGAGGCGTGACAGCCCGTCGACGATCTCGCGCGACGTCGAGGCGTAGTAGATCCGCCCGCTGCGCCCGTTCTTGTTGATCGTCACCGAGCCGTCCGTGGCCCAGATGTGCTTGATGAAGAGCGCGATCTGGCGCTTCGGCAGGTGGAAGACGCTCGTCGGGATGAACTTCTCGTGGCTGCGTGCGCCGAACAGCCCCATGTCGTCGAGCCACTCGGCGATCGGGTTCCGGCGACCCCTGGCGAGCCGGTAGGGCGCGGGGAGGCGCAGGGTCGTGACTCGGGCCGCGGCGTAGTCGTCGCGGATCGGGGTGATCCCGAAGGCACCTGCCGCCTCGGAGACGGTGGCGAGGTTCCGCTCGTCGATGGAGGCGTAGCGGATCGGCTGTCGCTTCACGAACGATCCGTCGCCCAGGAGGTGCGCGAGCATGACGACCTTGCGGTCGTCCCACTCGAGGTTCCGTTCCGGGCCGGGGACGTGGCGCGGCACGCCGATGCGCGACCCCACTTCTAGGTCGCCGAGCGCGGTCCAGCCGTCGTAGGTGAGGAACGGGTGGTTCGCCGTCGCCTCGATCTCCTTGCCCGACGCCAGTCGCATCCGGAACACGGGCTTCACGCCCGTGGGGAACACGTGCGTCAGGTGGCGGCGGACGTACTGGAGCCGGTCGTTGAGCGCCCACACCGGGACGTCCTTGGCGTTGAGCGCGAAGAGCTCGCCCAGGCTCGTCTCTGCGCCGGTGTCGGCGCGCAGGATCTTCGTGTCCTCGGTGAGGCAGCCCGACTCACGCAGGTCGCTCATCTGCGGCTTCTTGTCGCCGCGCTGCTCCGGACCACGGTTCAGCTGCGAGATCGCGATGACAGGGACCTCGAGCTCCTTCGCGAGGAGCTTGAGCGCACGGGAGAATTCCGAGACCTCCTGCTGGCGCGACTCGACGCGCTTGCCCGAGCTCATGAGCTGGAGGTAGTCGATCACGACGAGCTTGAGGTCGTGGCGCTGCTTGAGGCGGCGGCACTTCGCCCGGATCTCCATGAGCGACATGTTCGGCGAGTCGTCGATGAACAGCGGCGCCTCAGCGACCTTGCCCATCGTCGACGCGAGCTTCTGCCAGTCCTGCTCGTCCATCTTCCCGGACCGCATCCGCGTCAGCGGCACGCGCGCCTCGGCGGCGAGAAGACGCATGGTGATCTCGTTGCGGCTCATCTCCAGGGAGAAGATGACGGACGCCATCTGGTGGTGCACCGCGGCGTGAGTCGCGACGTTGATACCGAGCACGGAGTTGTGCGTCGGCACCATCGATCGTCCTGCCAGATACAGGTGCGAGGGATGGTCGACCTCGACGCAACGCACCGGCACCGACTCGACCCGGCGGACGTCGACGACGAACCGTGACGTGAGCCGCGCGGTGCCCTGACGGCGGCGCTCCTTGTGGACGAGACGCTTGCGCTCCAGCCGAAACACGTCGTCCTCGGTCGTGAAGGTGATCGTGTACGCCGTCGACGACGCCTCGGTCCGCCCCTTCACGGTCTTCGTCGACCAACCCGTGCGATACCCGAGCGACAGGATGAGCTCACGCGTCTCGCGCGCGAGCCGCTCGTTCGTCAGGCTGATCTGGACGCTGCCCTGCGGCATGACGGTGCCGTCGGTGTCGAGCAGACCCGCCAGAAGGTCCCGACGCTGTGCCTCGCTCGCGCGCAGGTACGCCGCCGGGATGTGGTCGGTCCCCGGCACACCGAGCGCGAGCAGGTCGTCCGCGTCCGGCCGCGCGACGTAGCCCAGCCCCTCGAGCCGCATCTCGATCTCGGGGTCGGCGGACGTGAGCTCGGCACGTCGGGAGCTGCCGTCGCCCAGCCACACCCCGAGTGCGTACGGGTGGATCGGGAGGTCCGCGTCGGGCAGGTCGAGCGGCGCCGCGGTGACGATGGAATGGTTCGCGCGCTTGTCGGCAGTCGCCGTCCGGAGCGTGGCGGCGAGCTCCTCGGTCGTCCGCACAGACGAGTCCGGCGTCTGGCCGGATCGCACCGCGCTTCGCTGGGCGCGGGTCGAGGTCACCCACTGATGCTGGGCGTCCGCGACGATCACCGTGCCGTCGTCGAGCTCGACCTCATAGCACGGGCGGTCGACCATGACCTCGGTCGCGGCGACGACCCGCGTGGGCGTCCCGTCCGCGGAGAGGATCAGGTCACCGACGGCGACGTCACCCATCGTCGTCCAGCCCGACGGCGTCGGGAGCGGCGTGTCCAGCGCGAGGGCCTTGCCGATGGCAGGTCGCGCCGCGACGACGATCATCTGACCGGGGTGCAGGCCGTTGGTGAGGCGGTCGAAGTCGGAGTAGCCGGTCGGGACGCCGGTCATGCCCTCGCCGCGGCCCTGCGCGGCCTCGATCTCGTCGAACGTGGGGCCGAGGATCTCCGAGAGCGGGAGGTAGTCCTCGGTGGTCCGACGCTCCGTGACGGCGTAGACCTCGGCCTGGGCGTTGTTGACGATCTCGTCGACGTCGCCGCCGTCGGTCGCGTAGCCGAGCTGCACGATGCGCGTGCCGGCCTCGACGAGGCGCCGGAGCACGGCGCGCTCGCGCACGATGCGCGCGTAGTACCCGGCGTTCGCGGCGGTCGGGACGCCGGCCATCAGGTCGTGGATGTACGGGGCTCCGCCGATGCGCTGGAGCTCGCCGCGCTTGGTCAGCTCGGCGACGACGGTGATGGCGTCGGCGGGCTCGCCGCGGCCGTAGAGGTCGATGATCGCCTCGTAGACGACCTCGTGCGCGGGGCGATAGAAGTCGGAGCCACGGATCTGCTCGATGACGTCGGCGATGGCGTCCTTGGACAGCAGCATGCCGCCGAGCACGCTCATCTCCGCCGCGACGTCCTGGGGAGGCGTCCGGTCGAAACCTGACGGCCCCGGTCCCCCGTAGCTCTCCTCGAGCTCCTCGATCGACATGCGCCCCTCGCTCCCCCGAGCCCGTCACGACCCACCGAGGGACCGCGCGACCGGGACAAACCTTCGTCGTACACGTGTTCTACAGCGGGCCACCCACACGACTGTCCCGGTGGCCGCGCCTCCCGCCTCCGACAAGCACGACCCCGCGACACTAGATCGCTGGTCGACACCCCGCAAACGGCCCTGTGCACGCCCGGTGGACAGGGACCCCCGAACCTGTGGACACAGTCCCCGTCGCTGTGCACACCCGGTGGATAACCGTGTGGACAACGTCACGATCTCCCTGTGTACATCAGCGCGAGCCGCCTCTGACCAGCCTCGTCACTACCCTCAGGGGTGTGGAAGAAAGAAAGTCGGACGACACGCCGACGACACGCCGGACACCGCCCGGCCACGTCGGCGACACCCGGACGCCACCCGACCCGGCGACGTCGTCCACAGGACGCCGCACCCGTTCCCGGCTCGACCGCGAGATCCTCGCGCTCGCCGTCCCGGCCCTCGGCGCGCTCGTCGCGGAGCCGCTCTTCGTCCTCGTCGACAGCGCCGTCGTCGGCCACCTCGGCACGGCTCAGCTCGCCGGGCTCTCCCTCGCCTCGACGCTCCTGGTCACGCTCGTCGGGCTGTGCGTCTTCCTCGCCTACGCGACCACGGCGGCCGTCGCCCGTCGCATCGGCGCCGGGCACACGCGCGAGGCGCTCCAGTCGGGCGTCGACGGCCTGTGGCTCGCCGTCGGGCTCGGCGTGCTCCTCGCCGCCGCCCTGTGGGCGACCGCGCCCTGGGCGGTCGGAGCGATGGGCGGGACGGGCGACGTCGCCGAGCACGCCGTCGTCTACCTGCGCTGGTCCGCGCTCGGCCTCCCGGGGATGCTCCTCGTCCTCGCCTCCACAGGCGTGCTGCGCGGCATGCAGGACACGCGGACGCCCCTGTGGGTCGCCGCGGGTGGTGCCACCTTCAACGCGGTCCTCAACGTCGTCCTCGTCTACGGCGCAGGTCTCGGGATCGCCGGCTCGGGCATCGGGACGGCCGTCGCGCAGCTCAGCATGGGCGCGGTGCTCGTCGTCGTGGTCGTGCGCGGTGCCCGGCGCCACGGCGCGTCCCTGCGCCCCGCGGCCGGCGGCATCTGGTCCAACGCGCGCGCCGGGGTGCCGCTCTTCGTCCGTACCCTCTCGCTGCGCCTCGCCATCCTCCTCACCGTCTTCGTGGCGACCGGGCTCGGCGAGGTGACGCTCGCGGGCTACCAGGTCGTGAACTCCGTCTGGGGTCTGGCGGCGTTCGCCCTCGACGCGCTCGCCATCGCCGCCCAGGCGCTCGTCGGCCACGGGCTCGGCGCCGACGACGTCCCGCGCGTCCGGGCCGTCCTGCGCCGCACCCTGCAGTGGGGGGTCGCGGCAGGCGCCGCCCTCGGGATCGTCATGGCCGCGGGCGGCTGGTGGTTCGCGCTGCTCTTCACGTCGGACCCGGACGTGCGCGCCGCGGTCGCCGTCGGCATGGCCGTGTGCGGGCTGCTCCTGCCCATGGCGGGCTGGGTGTTCGTCCTCGACGGCGTCCTCATCGGCGCCGGGGACGGCCGGTTCCTCGCCTGGGCGGGCATGCTCACGCTGGTGGTCTACGCGCCGTTCGCGCTCGCCGTCCGGCAGTGGGCGCCCGACGGCGCAGCGGGGCTCGCGTGGTTGTGGCTCGCCTTCGCGGGGGTCTTCATGGCGGCTCGCGCCGTGACCACGGGCCTTCGCGCCCGGGGCACTGCCTGGATGGTCACCGGCACGGCCTGAACAGCACGGAGGCCCGGCCCCTCCGAGGAGGGACCGGGCCTTCGAGGACTGCTCAGCAGCAGATCAGGCAGCGACGACCTTCACCGCGAGGGTCGCGGAGACCTCCGGGTGGAGGCGGACGGAGACGGTGTAGTCACCCGTCGCCTTGATCGGCTGACCGATCTCGATCTTGCGCTTGTCGACCGACGGGCCCTCGGCAGCGGCGACCGCGGACGCGATGTCCGCCGTCGTCACGGCACCGAAGAGACGACCGGCGGCGCCGGCCTTCGCGGGCACGACGACCGGCTTCGACTGCAGCGAGTCGCGGATCGCCTTCGCGTCGTCGAGCGACGCGATCTCGCGGGCCTTGCGCGCCTTGCGGATCGCAGTCACCTGCGACTCGGCGCCCTTGGACCACGGCGTGGCGAGCTTGCGCGGGACGAGGAAGTTACGGGCGTACCCGTCCTTCACCTCGACGACGTCGCCGGGCTCACCGAGACCGGTGACCTCGTGGGTCAGGATCAGCTTGGCCATGAGTTCTCTCCCTTCCCGCTCAGCGAGCCGTCGACGTGTACGGCAGCAGCGCCATCTCGCGCGCGTTCTTCACCGCACGGGCGATCTGGCGCTGCTCCTGGACGGAGACGCCGGTCACGCGACGCGCGCGGATCTTGCCGCGGTCGGAGATGAACTTGCGCAGCAGCGCGGTGTCCTTGTAGTCGACCGACTCGATCTTGGCCGACTTCAGCGGGTTGGACTTCTTCTTGGGCTTGCGCACCACAGGCTTCGCCATGGTGTTGCTCCTCTACAAGGTGCGATCCCCGCGCGCGGTCCGCGCCGGCGAGCGGTGCGGCACCCGCGGGGACGGGTGTGTGTTCTGGGAGTGGCGGGCGATCAGAACGGGGGCTCGTCGGAGAACGAACCACCGGACGACGCGGGGCCGGCCGTGGCCCACGGGTCGTCGCTCTGCTGCTGACCGCCGCCGGAGCTGAATCCGCCGCCGGAGGCGCCGCCGGAGTTGGCGCCACCTCCGTAGCCGCCACCGCCGCCGAAGCCGCCGCCACCGCCACCCGAGCGCTGGGCGCGGGTGACCTTCGCGGAGGCGTAGCGCAGGGAGGGACCGATCTCGTCCACCTGCAGCTCGACGACGGTGCGCTTCTCCCCCTCGCGGGTCTCGTACGAGCGCTGGACGAGGCGGCCCTGCACGATGACGCGCATGCCCTTCGTCAGCGACTCCGCGACGTTCTCCGCGGCCTCGCGCCAGATCGAGCAGCGCATGAACAGGGTGTCCCCGTCCTTCCACTCGTTCGACTGGCGGTCGAAGGTCCGCGGCGTCGACGCCACCGTGAAGTTGGCCACCGCCGCACCCGAGGGGGTGAAACGCAGCTCCGGGTCTCCCGTGAGGTTCCCGATCACCGTGATGACGGTGTCACCTGCCATGGCCAGCTCCTTCGTGTGTCGTCTGTGTCGTCGACGGCGCCGCGCGCCTCGCTCGTAACGTTCTCGCGTCGCTCATCCCATCACGCGGCGCCCACACGCGCTACGGCGTGGAGCATCCCGTGCGGGACGGTCGGACGGGGGACGCGGGGAGGGTCAGCGAGCGTCCGTGCGCAGGATCTTGGTCCGCAGGACGACCTCGTTGAGGCCGAGCTGACGGTCCAGCTCCTTGGCGGTGTCGGACGTCGACGTGAAGTCGACGACCGCGTAGATGCCCTCGGACTTCTTGTTGATGTCGTACGCGAGGCGGCGACGACCCCAGATGTCCACCTTGTCGACGGAGCCGCCGTCGGCCTTGATGACCGACAGGTACTTGTCGAGCGACGGGGCGACGGTGCGCTCCTCGATCTCGGGGTCGAGGATGATCATCAGTTCGTACTGACGCATGCGGATAACCCACCTCCTCTGGTCTTCGCGGTCACGGTCTCTCCGTGACAGGAGGGTTCATGCATTCGTGCTGCTGCCGTCCGACGTGCGGACGGCAGCTCCCCAGGGTACCCGCTCGGCGCGGGCCCCTGGAAATCTGCGGAACGGCCGAGGTCAGGGGTTTCCGTTCCCGCCGCCGCCACCGTTCCCGCCACCGCCCGGGGGCCCCGTCTCGGTCGGGGACGGATCCGGGTTCTCCGGGTCTGGCGGGTCGGTCGGCTGCTGCCCGGGATCGGTGCCCTTCGAGACCACGAGCGCGATCGTCGACCCGGGCGGCACCTCGCTCATCGACGACTGGCTGATGACGAAGCCACGCGGCTGCTGGTCGGAGAACTCCTCGGTGATCCGCACCTTGAGCCCTGCCGCCTCGAGCTGCGCGCGCGCGGCCCGGCTCTCCATGCCGACGACGCTGGGCACGGTGACGTTCTCCGGCTGCTCCGGCTCGACCGGCTCCTCCGGCTGCGTGTCCTCGGTCGGGGTCTCCGTCGGGGTCTCGGTGGGCGTCTCCGTCGGCTGCGGCTTGGGCGGCGTGTACGCCGGGAACTCGCCGGCAGGCAGGTTCGCCACCGCCGTCTGCATGTACGAGGTCCAGGCCTCGACCGGCCACGAACCACCCGTGATCTCGTCCCCGACCCACTTGCCGAACGGGGTGATCTGCTCCTGCTCGCCGTCCGGGCCGGACTGGTAGAGACCGACGACCGTCGCGAGACCAGGGGTGAATCCCGCGAACCAGGCCGACTTGTTGTCGGTCGAGGTTCCGGTCTTGCCGGCGGCCGGGCGGCCGATGGCCTGCGCCGGCTTGCCCGACCCCTTCTCGACGACCTGGGACAGGGCGTACGTCGCCGCAGCCATGACGTCGGGAGCGAACTCCTGCTCGCGCTTGTCGGCGCCCGGTGCCTGGTACACCAGGTTGCCCCGGGAGTCGGTCACGGAAGCCACGATGTGCGGCGTCGACCGCATGCCCTGCGCGGCGATGGTCGCGTAGGCGTTCGTCAGCTCGAGCGGCGTCACCGTCGCGTCACCGAGCACGTTCGCCAGGTTCGACCCGACGTCGGCCTTGATGCCCAGACGTGCCGCGACGTCCGCGGTCTTCTCCGGCCCGACCTCGAGGTTGAGCTCCGCGTAGGCGGTGTTCACCGACTGCGCGGTCGCCTCGGTGAGGTCGATGTTTCCCCAGTCGTGGTCGCTGAAGTTGCGGACCTTCCAGTCGCTGCCGTTGTCCGCGCCAGGGAACGTCTTGGGCGAGTCGCCGTCGAACCGCTCGTCGAGCGTGTGGCCGTTCTCGAGCCCGGCGATGAGCGTGAACGGCTTGAAGGTCGAGCCGCCCTGAGCCGCGCCGCGGGTCGCGTTGTTGTACTCGTTCTGGACGAAGTCCGGGCCCCCGTAGAGCGCCCGGATCGAACCGTCGTTCGGATCGATCGACACGAGCGCCGCCCGGATGTTCTCGGAGACGGGGTTCTCGTCCCCCCGACCCTCGCGCGGGAGCGAGTCGGCCGTCGCGACGGCCGCGTCCTGCATGCCCTTGTCGATCGTCGTCACCACGGTGTACCCGCCGGTGGAGAGGCTGTCGAAGTCGATCGGGTTGTCGCTCCCGGCGAGCTCCTCCTCCACCATGCGCAGGAGGTAGCCCGTCGACCCCGCATACCGCTGCGACTTCGTGTACTCGACCGGCTCGGGGAAGCCCGCGGCGAGGGCCTCGTCGTACTGGGCCTTGTCGATGTGCCCGTCCTCGTACATGAAGCCGAGCGTCCGGTCCCAGCGGTACGCGGCCTGGTCGTGGTTGTTGATCGGGTCCCAGTTGGTGGGGTTCGGGACGATGCCGGCGATCATGGCGGACTGCGACACGGTGAGACCCGCGGCGTCCACCCCGTAGAACTTCTGCGCGGCGGCCTGGATGCCGTACGCCCCGCGGCCGAAGTAGATCGTGTTGAGGTAGTTGCCGAGGATGTCTTCCTTCTTCTGCTGCTGCGTGATCTTCAGCGCGAGGATGGCCTCGCGGGCCTTGCCCGCGTAGTCCGTGACGGTGTCGGTGTAGTAGCGCTCGACGTACTGCTGGGTGAGCGTCGAGGCGCCCTGGCGGTCGCCGCCCTTGAAGTTGTTGTAGAACGCGCGAGCGATGCCCCGGAAGTCCACGCCCGAGTTCGTCCAGAACGTTCGGTCCTCCGACGCGACGACCGCGTCGCCCACGTACTTCGGAAGCGTGGCGTAGTCGACGATCTCGCGGTTCTCGACGGCGTACTTCCCCATCTCGGTCCCGTCGCCCCAGTACACCGTGGACGTCTGCGCCTCGACGCTCGGCAGCTTCGTCGGCACCTCGGTCGTGAACCACGCCGCGACGAGCACGCCCGCGACGAGCGCGACGCCGGTCAGCATGGTCCCGACGACGACGCGCCACGACGGCAGCCAGCGACGGAAGCTCTTGACGTGCGAGCGCGGGTAGTTGAAGAACCGACGGCGCCCGCGGGGGGTCGTCCGTCCGTTCGTCCTCGTGGATCGCGCCACGGTCTACCTTCCTCTGGGGGGCAACGGGAAGCCGGCTCCACGTCGTCCGCGGACCTGCTCGTGGCCCGCCGCGAGCGGACCGCCTGCCCGACGGCGCGTCCCCGCCTCGGGCGCGGGACGTCGTCGGGCACGGGGTCGGCACACGCCGGACCACCCTGAACAATAGGGCGTCGCCCTGTCGGGACAAGGGTCTGCAGCACTGACAGCGCGATCGTGCGCCATTGATTCGCCGCGGCGTCCCGCCGCCTCCGCGGGTCCTTCACATCTGTGGCGCGATGCGCGACACTCCCCGAAGATTGCACGACACATCGAGACGACCTAACCTGTCGATGTATCGACTCGATACATCGAGTCGACCATCAGGTCACAGCGAGCCCGCCGGGGCACGCCCGAGGAGCGTCAGGAGGTGGGTTCGTGCGCAGCAAGACGCCGGTGCTCGAGACCGCGATCCTCGGCCTCCTCAAGGAGTCCCCTCTGCACGGGTACGAGCTGCGCAAGCGGCTCAACCTCATGCTCGGGTCGTTCCGCGTGCTGTCCTACGGTTCGCTGTACCCCGCCCTCAAGTCGTTGGTGGCCCGCGGGCTCATCAGCGGCACCGAGCAGTCCGCGGCGCAGTCGACGCTCGCGCCCGCCCTCTCGGGCAAGCGCGCGCGGATCGTCTACGAGCTGACCGCCGAGGGCAAGGAGCACCTCCAGAGCGTGCTGGCCTCGTCGGGGCCGGCAGCCTGGGAGGACGAGAGCTTCGACGTCCGGTTCGCGTTCTTCGCGCAGACCGACGCCGAGACCCGCATCCGCATCCTCGAGGGCCGGCGCACCCGGCTCACGGAGAGGCTGGAGGCGGTCAGAGAGTCCGCGGCTCGCACCCGCGAGCGGCTCGACGAGTACACGCTCGAGCTGCAACGTCACGGACTCGAGCAGGTCGAGCGCGAGGTGCGCTGGCTCGACGGTCTCATCACCACCGAGCGCGACCGGAGCTCCGGGCACTCCCGGAGCACCACCCGTGCGCGGACCAGCAGCACCCCGCATCCTGCGGAACCATCCGAGCAGGAGCCCGACGGCGCGAGGCGACCCGAGGACCCTGGAACATCGAACACCAAGGAGCGAGGATGACCTCCATCCGCGTCGCCATCGTCGGAGTAGGCAACTGCGCATCGTCCCTCGTCCAGGGCGTGCACTTCTACCGTGACGCCGACCCGAGCAGCACCGTCCCGGGCCTCATGCACGTGCAGTTCGGCGACTACCACGTGTCGAGCCTGGAGTTCGTGGCGGCGTTCGACGTCGACGCGAAGAAGGTCGGCTTCGACCTCTCGGAGGCGATCAACGCCTCGGAGAACAACACGATCAAGATCGCGGACGTCCCGCCGCTCGGCGTGACCGTCCAGCGCGGCCCGACCCTCGACGGCATCGGCAAGTACTACGCGCAGACGATCGAGGAGTCGGACGCGGAGCCGGTCGACGTCGTCGCCGCGCTGCGCGAGGCCCAGGTCGACGTGCTCGTCTGCTACCTCCCCGTGGGCTCCGAGCAGGCCGCGAAGTTCTACGCGCAGGCCGCGATCGACGCCGGCGTGGCGTTCGTCAACGCGCTGCCCGTCTTCATCGCGTCCGACCCGGAGTGGGCCGCGAAGTTCGAGGAGGCCGGCGTCCCGATCGTCGGCGACGACATCAAGTCGCAGGTCGGTGCGACGATCACGCACCGCGTGCTCGCCAAGCTCTTCGAGGACCGCGGCGTCGTGCTGGACCGCACGTACCAGCTCAACGTCGGCGGGAACATGGACTTCAAGAACATGCTCGAGCGCGAGCGCCTGGAGTCCAAGAAGATCTCCAAGACGCAGGCCGTGACCTCGAACCTCGAGGGCCCGCTCGGCGGCAAGAAGGAGGACCGCAACGTCCACATCGGCCCGTCGGACTACGTCGCGTGGCTCGACGACCGCAAGTGGGCCTACGTGCGCCTCGAGGGCCGCGCGTTCGGCGAGGTCCCGCTGAACCTGGAGTACAAGCTCGAGGTGTGGGACTCCCCGAACTCCGCCGGCATCATCATCGACGCCGTGCGCGCCGCGAAGATCGCCAAGGACCGCGGCGTCGGCGGCCCGATCCTCTCGGCCTCGACCTACTTCATGAAGTCCCCGCCGGTCCAGATGGAGGACACGAAGGGCCGTGCGCAGCTGGAGGCCTTCATCGCCGGTGAGGTCGAGCGCTGATCCGGAGCGCAGCGAAGGTTGAGGGCCCGGCACGCTTTTCGCCGGGCCCTCGGCCGTAGCGGAGCGCAGGACCAGCGCGACCAGCAGAGTCGAGCGCTGACCTGGAGCGCAGCGCAGGTGTGAAGCCCGGCGCGTTCGGCGCTGGGTGACGACGGGCGAGGCCCCTGCCGGTGATCGGCAGGGGCCTCGCCCGTGTGCTCGTCGTGCGGTGCGTCAGGCGCAGGGGCGGCCCGCGTCCCAGGCGCCGTGGACGTCGCTGCCGGGCTGGGAGCCGGTGGTCCACCACTGCGCGGTGTAGTTCACGCCCGCGCGGGTGACGACGTCGCCCGCGGTGTAGGTGCGCCCGGCGTCCCAGGCGTCGCCGCAGGCGGGTGCCGCTCCCGCCGGGGCGGTGCCGGGACCGCCGATGGCGCGCCAGGGCCCGTTCGGCTGGCCGGGCTCCTGGTTCCGGGTCCACCAGGCGGCGCGGTACTCGACGCCGTCGTGGTAGACGACGTCGCCCGTGGCGTACACGCCGGAGGCGTACCAGGGGGCGGCCGCGTCGGCGGGGACGAGCGGTCCCGGGGTGGCGGTCTCGAACGTGCCGCGCAGGGTCCCGAGGAGCTCGTTGTCGAGGTCACCCGCGAGGTCCCAGAAGTAGCCGCCGCCGTAGCCGTTGACGGCGAGGTACTCGGCCTTGGCCGTCACGGAGCGCGGGGTGTCCGCGGTCCACCACTCGCCGTCGCCGTAGAAGTACCCCTGCCCGGCGACCTCGTCGTAGTACTCCGGGAGGCCCTTGGCCTTGATCTCGGAGTAGTAGGTGAACGGGAGGGCGCCGTCGGCGGCGGCACCGGGCGTCGGGTCGGTGACGTTCTTCCAGCCGTAGCCGTACGCGGCCATGCCGAGGACGAGCTTCTCCTTGGGCCACCCGGCCGCGTGGTAGGCGCCGAGGACGCCGTCCGCGGCGAGGCCCCAGTTGGCGGGCTCGCCGGTGGTCGGGTCGTCGTAGACGTGCAGGTTGCCCTGGTGCCCGGTGCGGGTGGTGTTCCAGTCGCCGTGGTAGTCGTAGCCCTGGACGTTGATGAAGTCGAGCGCGTCGACGAAGCGCGGGTCGAGCCAGCCACCGTACGTGCGCGGGGCCCAGCCGGCCGGTGCGAAGCCGGTGATGAGGTAGTCCTCGCCGGTCTCGCTGCCGAGCTCGTCGAGCTCGGCGCGCAGGAGCTGCGCGAACTGGACGAAGTTCTCCGCGTCCTCCTCCGGTCGCGGCGTGGGGTGCTCACCGGTCGCGCCGGGCCACTCCCAGTCGAGGTCGACGCCGTCGAAGATGCCGGCGGCGACGCCGTCGCCGCCCTTGGTGCCGTTCTCCGCGTCCTGGACGACGGAAAGGTTGCCGCGGAAGTACACGTCGAGGCAGGACTCGACGAGCCGCTCGCGGTTCTCCGGCGTGGACACGGCGTCGGAGAAGTTGTCCGACCAGGTCCAGCCGCCGAGCGAGATGAGGACCTTCAGGCCCGGGTTGGCCTCCTTGAGCTTCTTGAGCTGGTTGAAGTTGCCCGCGAGCGCCTGGTCGGCGGTGTCCGCGACGCCGTCGACGGCCTGCCCGGCCGGCTTGAGCTGGACGTAGTCGTTGAGGGGGTCGCCCTCGAGGCCGCCGTCGACGGGGTCCTCACGGTCGGTGATGTCGCAGACCAGGTCGGTCGTGACGTTGCCGAACGCGTAGTTGAGGTGCGTCAGGTCCGACGCCGCCCCGGTCCTCTGGAGGTCGGCGACCTGGTAGCCGTCCTCGTTGCCGGCGTCCCACGCGGGGTAGTAGCCGACGGTCTTGTAGCCGTTGGCGCCGTCTCCGCCGGCCGTCGCGGGTGCGGCGTGCGCCGACCCGACCGTGCCGGCGACGAGTGCCGCCGTCGCTGCGAAGGCGAGCCCTGCGGCCGCCGTCCTGGGGGTTCGTGTCATTCGAGAATGCCTCGCTGCTTCTCCGGGCCCGGCCACTGCGGCGGGTCGTGACGAAAACGAAAAGGTAACCTTCCTAAGCATTCTTGGCCAGGGGGTTCCCAGGATGCGAGAACGGCACGTCCCAGCCCGGGTCTGCCTGCGGCGGCTCGGTGGGCCGTGACGACCGCCTAGGGTTGAGGGGTGAGTGTCGTCGCCGAGCTGCGAGCGCTGCTGCGGCTGCGCGGGTTCCGCAGGCTGTTCGCCGTCCGCCTCGTGTCGCAGGCGGGGGACGGCATGTTCCAGGTGGGCCTGGCGTCGCTGCTGTTCTTCTCGCCCGAGTCGCAGGGCACGGCGGCGGCGATCGCGGGCGCGTTCGCGGTGATGCTGGCGCCGTTTACGATCGTGGGCCCGTTCGCGGGGGTGTTCCTCGACCGCTGGCAGCGCCGGCAGGTGCTCGCGTGGGGCAACGCCGTGCGCGTGGTCATCACGCTCGGCATGGCGGCCCTCATGCTCTCGGGCGGCGTCAGCGGGTGGATCTACGCGCTCGGCCTCGCGGCGCTCTCGGTGAACCGCTTCCTTCTCGCGGGCCTGTCCGCGGGCCTGCCCCGCGTCGTGGACGGCCCGCTGCTGCTCACGGCGAACTCCCTGACCCCGACGCTCGGCGCCGGCGCGGCGTTCGTCGGGGGCGGGATCGGGTTCGTCCTGGGTCTCGCGTTCGAGCCGGGCCGGGTCAAGGACTCGTCCGCGCTCGTGTGCGCGGCGCTCGTCTTCGGTGTCGCGTCGCTGCTCGCGCTGCGGCTCGGCCGCACGGAGCTCGGCCCGGAGCGGCCCGCCGAGTCGGCGATCCGGTCGGAGATCGTCAAGGTCGCACGCGGTCTGGCCGACGGCGCCCGGTACCTCGTCGCGCGGCGCACCCCGGGTCAGGCGCTGCTCGCGATGGCGACGCACCGCTTCCTCTACGGCGTGGTCTTCATCGCGTCGATCCTCATCGCCCGGAACCTCCTCGACGCGGGGAGCCAGACGGCGGGCATGGCGACCTTCGCGATCGTCGTGGGGCTCACGGGCGCGGGCGGCGCGGGCGCGATGGTGCTGACCCCCACGCTCTCGCGGTACACGGGTCCGCAGGTGTGGATCGCGATCATGCTGCTGCTCGCCGCGGCGAGCCAGCTCCTGCTCGTGACGACGCCGTCGCGCGCGGTCGTGTACACGGGCGCCGCCCTGCTCGGGCTGGCCGCGCAGGGCACCAAGATCGCCGTGGACACGATCGTCCAGCGCGACACCGACGACGAGTTCCGCGGCCGGGCGTTCGCGTTCTACGACGTCCTGTACAACGCGGCGTTCGTCGGTGCGGCCGCGCTGGCGGCGTTCACGCTCCCCGACACGGGCTGGTCGCGCGGCGTGTTCGTCGCCCTCGCGGTCGCGTACGCGCTCGCCGCGCTGGTGATGTGGACGCGCGGGGCGCGGACCCCGGCCGGGGCGGGGGACGCCGTCGTGCCCGACGCCGAGGCGGCGTCGCGGACCACGCCCGCCTGATCGAAGCGCACCGCTCCGGCCCCGTTCCGGCACCGGTTCTGCCGTCGGCGTACCGATGAGTCCGGGGCGGAAAAGAAGTCGTCACCGTCGGCGGGAATAACGCAGGATGGTGAATGGTCGTACAGGGTACGGATCGTCGTGGCCGACCGCGTCGATCGTCCCGGGTCACCCACCCTCCACCGTGGCCCCGCCGACCGAGAACCGACACCGACGTCGCGTGCACCGCACGCGAGCCCGTGCTGCCCCCGCGCAGCCCGCCCTGCCCCGAACCGGGTCCGAACCGGAGCCCGGGCCGCCACCGACGCGAGCGGAGACACCCCCGTGACAGCCTCCCCCACCCACGACACCTCGGCACCCGTCGACCGGCTACCCCGGGCGGACTTCCTCGTCATCGCGCTGCTGCTGGGCTCCGCGTTCGTCGTGATCCTCAACGAGACGACCATGAGCGTCGCGCTGGCGCCGCTCATGGCCGACCTCGGCATCACGGCCAGCACGGGTCAGTGGCTCACGACGGCGTTCATGCTGACGATGGCCGTCGTCATCCCGGCGACCGGCTTCCTGCTGCAGCGCCTGGGGACCCGCGGCGCCTACCTGCTCGCGATGTCGCTGTTCAGCGCGGGCACGCTGCTCGCCGCCGTCTCCCCCGGGTTCGCGTGGCTGCTGGTCGGCCGCGTCGTGCAGGCGTCGGGCACGGCGATCATGATGCCGCTGCTCATGACGACGATCATGACCCTCGTCCCACCGACGATCCGCGGCAAGGTCATGGGCAACATCTCGATCGTCATGGCCGCCGCGCCCGCGCTCGGCCCGTCGCTCTCGGGCCTCATCCTCAACTCCCTGAGCTGGCGGTGGGTGTTCGGGATCGTGCTCCCGATCGCGCTCGTCGCGCTCGTCCTCGGCTTCCTGTACATCCGGGACGTCGCCGACCGTACGCACTCGCGCCTCGACCCGTTCTCGCTGGTCCTCGCGGCGTTCGCGTTCGGCGGCCTGGTCTACGGGCTGTCGAGCATCGGCGAGGCCGCGCGCCACACCCCGGTCGTCCCGCCGGCGGTGCCCATCGCGTTCGGGGCCCTCGCGCTCGGCGCGTTCGTGTGGCGCCAGATCGTGCTGCAGCGCGAGGACCGCGCGCTCCTCGACCTCCGCGTGTTCACGCACCGTGGGTTCAGCGTGCCCCTCGGCATCATGGCGGTCGGCATGGTCGCCATGTTCGGCTCTCTCATCCTCCTGCCGCTGTTCCTGCAGGACGCGATGGGCCTCGAGCCGCTCGCGACCGGCCTCATCGTGCTCCCGGGCGGGCTCCTCATGGGTCTGCTCGGCCCGACCGTCGGCCGGCTCTACGACCGGGTGGGACCGCGTCCGCTCGTCATCCCCGGCGTGAGCGTCGTCGCCGTCGCCCTCGCGGCGTTCACGACGATCCACGCGAGCTCGTCGCCGTGGTTCGTCCTCGCGCTGCACGTCACGCTGAGCCTGGGCCTCGCGTTCATGTTCACGCCGCTGTTCACGTCCGCGCTCTCGGCGCTCGAGCCGCACCAGTACTCGCACGGGTCCGCGTCGATCGGCACCGTGCAGCAGCTCGCGGGCGCCGCCGGCACGGCCATGTTCGTCGCCGTCATGACGACCCGCTCCATCGCCTACGGCGAGGCGGGCGCGTCACCGCAGGCGGCGCTCGCCGAGGGCGTCGGCGACGCGTTCGTCTGGGGCACGGCCGTCATGCTCGTGGCCGTGGGCCTCTCGTTCCTCCTGCGCCGCCCCGCGCCGCAGGACCACGGCCCGGGCCACGGCCCCGCGCAGGACCGGACGCAGGACGCACCGGTCGACGACGTCAAGGTCGAAGCCGCACTGGCCACCGACGACGTCTGAACCGTCACCGCGGCGTCGACCACGACGTCATGCGCCCTCGAACACGACATGGGTGCCGTTATCAGCCCGATAACGGCACCCATGTCGTGTTCGGCGCGCGGCGGGGGCCGAGCTCAGGAGGTGGACGACTCCGGTTGGGTCGCCCACCAGGCCAGGAGGTCCGCGCGCGCCGTCTCCTCGTCGACCGGCCCGCGGTCGAGACGGAGCTCCAGCAGGTGCTTGTACGCCTTCCCCACCACCGGTCCCGGCCGGATGCCGAGGATCGCCATGATCTGCTGGCCGTCGAGGTCCGGGCGGACGGCGTCGAGCTCCTCCTTCTCCTGGAGGGCGGCGATGCGGCGCTCGAGGTCGTCGTACGACTCGCGCAGCCGCTGCGCCTTGCGCCGGTTCCGTGTGGTGCAGTCGGCGCGCGTGAGGCGGTGCAGCCGCTCGAGCAGCGGGCCGGCGTCGGTCACGTAGCGGCGCACGGCGGAGTCGGTCCAGGCGCCGTCGCCGTAGCCGTGGAAGCGCAGGTGCAGCTCGACGAGCCGTGCGACGTCCTTGACGACCTGCTTGTCGTACCGCAGCGCCTTGAGGCGCTTGGCGACCATCTTGGCCCCGACGACCTCGTGGTGGTGGAAGCTCACGCCGCCCCCCGGCTCGAAGCGCCGCGTCGGCGGCTTGCCGACGTCGTGCAGCAGCGCCGCGAGGCGGAGCACGAGGTCGGGGGCCGGGACCGCGCCGTCGGGCCCGGTCTCCTGGGCGATCGCCTGGTCGAGCACCGTGAGCGAGTGCTCGTAGACGTCCTTGTGCCGGTGGTGCTCGTCGATCTCGAGCTTGAGCGCGGGCAGCTCGGGCAGCACGTGGTCGGCGAGGCCGGTGTCCACGAGCACCTCGAGCCCGCGGCGCGGCGACGCCGCGCACAGCAGCTTCGAGAGCTCGTCCCGCACGCGCTCGGCGGACACGATCTCGATGCGCTCGGTCATGAGCACGAGCGCGGCGAGCGTCCCGCCGTCGACGTCGAACCCCAGCTGGGCCGCGAACCGCGCGGCGCGCATCATGCGCAGCGGGTCGTCGTCGAACGATCGCTCGGGGGCGATCGGCGTGCGCAGCACGCGGCGCGCGAGGTCGTCGAGGCCGTCGAAGGGGTCGACGAACGTCATCTCCGGCACGCGGACCGCCATCGCGTTGACAGTGAAGTCCCGGCGCGACAGGTCTCCCTCGAGCGTGTCGCCGAACGCGACGGCCGGCTTGCGCGACGTCGGGTCGTACTCGTCCGTGCGGTACGTCGTCACCTCGACGACGAGGTCGTCGGCGGCTCCCCCCCGGCCGAACCGCTTGGCGCCGATCGTGCCGAACTCCTTGCCGATGTCCCAGTGCGCGTCGCCCCAGCGCGCGAGGAGCGCCTCGGTCTCGTCGGGCGACGCGGACGTGGCGAAGTCGAGGTCGTTGCTCGCCCGCCCGAGGAACGCGTCGCGGACGGGCCCGCCGACGAGCGCGAGCTCGTGACCGGCGGCGCGGAACGCCTCGCCGAGCTCGATCGCCGCGGGCGCCATCTCGGTGAGGACGGCGAGGGCGCGGCGCTGCAGGTCGAGCGACTGCGGCGTCGGCTGCGGCGTCGGCTGAGATGCCGGCGGGGGCGACGGCTGGGACGACGAAGGCTGGGGCACGACACCCAAGCCTGCCAGATGCGAGGCCCGCACCGGGGAGCCGGTCCCGGGGAGCCGACGTCCACTCGGTAAAGTTGGGACATGTCCACCCCTGCGCACGCCGACGAGCCCCGGAGGGATCCGGCGGGCGGGCGTGGCAACGGTCGCGGGCAGCCCCTCCCGGTCCCCGCCCCGCCCGGCGGGCACGCGCTGCGCATCGACCCGCGCTCGCGCCCGGCCCCCGCACCCCCACCGCTGCCCGTGGTCGACGAGGTCTCGGCCGGCGGGCTCGTCGTCACGATCGCCGGCGGCGACGTGTGCGCGGCGATCATCGCGCGACGCAACCGGGGCGGACGCCTCGAGTGGTGCCTGCCCAAGGGTCACCTCGAGGGCGACGAGACGCCGGAGCAGGCCGCGGTCCGCGAGATCGCGGAGGAGACGGGCATCCACGGAGCGGTGCAGGAGCCGCTCGGCGTCATCGACTACTGGTTCACCGGCGACGACCGCCGCGTGCACAAGGTCGTCCACCACTTCCTCCTGCGCGCGACGGGTGGCTACCTCACGGTCGAGGGCGACCCGGACGGGGAGGCCGAGGACGTCGCGTGGATCCCCGTGGCGGACCTGCCCGACCGCCTCGCCTACCCGAACGAGCGCAGGATCGCCGCCGTCGCGCAGAGCGTCCTGGAGGGCAGGCCGGCGCGGTTCCACGGGGTGGTCGAGAGTAGGGTGACCCGGACGATCGTCCGCTCGCCCGGCCGTCCGCACGACGGCCGCGGCGGCCAGGCACCGCCCGCCCCACGGAGCTCGACCGACCACTCATGACGCCCTCCCCCAGCAGCGGCGCGCGCCCCGCAGGCGCCGCGTCGGTCCCGCTCCTCGGCAGGTCCGCTCGGCTCCTCGTCGCCCTGGTCGTCCTGCTGGTCCTGACCGTCGGCGTCGTGCTCGGCGGATCCCTCACCGCGGCGGGCGCGGCCGCCGGGACGACGGCGACCACCGCCACGGAGACCGAGGACGCGGTGACGCTCGAGGTGTCGTCGCTGCAGCCGACCGTCCTCGGCCCGGGCGCCACGCTCACCGTCACCGCGCGCGTGACCAACGGGACCGCGGAGACGCTCGGGTCGCCGGAGGTGGCGCTCGGCATCGACCGGCGCGTGCTGAGCACCCGGTCGGCTCTCGAGAGCTGGGCCACGACCGGGCCCGACGGCCGCGTCGGCGTCGGCGTCACGACCCAGGACCTCGGAGCACCGCTCGCACCGGGCGCGAGCGCGGACGTGACGCTCACGGTCCCGGTCGCGGAGCTCAACCTGAACGCTGGCAGCGACTGGGGCCCGCGCGGCATCTCCCTCACGGTGTCCGACGGCGGCGCACGCCTGGCCGTGCAGCGCACCTTCGTCCTGTGGGAGCCGTCGAGCGAGGTGACGCCGCTGCGCCTGAGCGTGGTCGCCGCCATGACCGGTCCACCGGTGGACCCGGACCCCCAGGCGTACGACGACGCGCTCTCCACCGCGACGGGGACGGACGGTCGCCTCGGGCGGCTGCTCGCGGCGACCGGCGGGGCGCCGGAGGTCGCGTGGGTCGCCGACCCGGCCCTGCTCGCCGCGGCGACGGGCGCGACCGACCCGGCGGTGAACGCCTGGGCCGACGCCGTGGGTTCTGCCGCCGCGGGCCGGTCCACGTTCGCCCTGCGCGCCTACGACCCGGACGTCGCGGCGTTCGCGCACGCGGGACTCGCGCTGCCGGAGGGGACCCCGCTCCCCACCGACCCGACGACCGACGGGCCGTCGCCCGACGACGCGACGGCAGACGGCACGACGACGGACGACGCGACGGCAGGCGACACGGCCGGCACGGACGAGGTGGCCGACGGCGCGGACGCTTCCACCACCGGCCTGACCGCCGGGTGGCGGTCCGACCTCGCCTGGCCGGGCGACGCCGTCCCCGACCTGGCCACGACGACGCTCGCCGCGGCGTCGGGCGCGACCGCGACGGTCGTCGGTCCCGGCGGGCTCGTCCCGGACGAGTCGCTGACGTACACGCCCTCCGGGGTCGCCGAGGTGTCGACCGCCGCGGGGCCCGTGAAGGCGCTCGTCGCCGACCCGGTGCTCACCGCCCTGCTGTCCGCCGGTGACGGCTCGGGGGTCACGGCGACGCAGCGGATCCTCGCCGAGACCGCGGTGATCGCCCGCGAGCGGCCGGCCGAGCAGCGCCACGTCCTCGTCGCGCTGCCCCGGAGCTGGGAGGCCGAGCCGGCCGTCTTCACGGCACGGATCGACGCCCTCCGGGCCGCCCCGTGGGTCGACCTGGCCCCCGTGGACGACCTCCTCGCGGCCGCGCCGCCCGCGGTCGAGCGCGCGCCGCTCCCGGACTCCGGCGCGTCCGAGGGCGAGATCACCGTCGCCCAGCTCCGCGCTCTTGACCGGTCGCGCACCGACCTCGCCGCGTTCGCGACGGTCGCCACCGACCCCGCGACGATCACACGGCCGCTCGAGCCCGGCTTCGTGACGCCGACCGCCGTCGCGTTCCGTGCCGCGCAACCGTCGCGCGTGCTCGCCGTCCAGCACGCCGAGCAGCAGTCCGCCGCCGTCCGGGGCACGCTCTCCGTGGAGACGCGCACGCCGTTCCTCTTCGTGGCCGAGCAGGAGGACCTCCCAGTCCGGGTGCGCAGCACCCTGGAGCAGGACGCGACCGTCGAGGTCGTGCTCCGGCCCGACGATCCGCGGCTGCGCGCCCCGGAGCGCAGGACGGTGACGATCCCGGCGGCCACGCGGGACACCGATGGCGACCTGGTCGCGACCGAGACGAGCGTCGGCGTGCCCGTCGAGGGGTTCGGGAGCGGGAACGTCACGGTGGAGGTCGAGCTCGTCAGCGCGGCGCAGCCCCAGGTCCGCGTCGCGGAGCCGCAGGAGTTCGTCGTGCGCGTCCGAGCGGACTGGGAGTCGGTCGGCACGGTGGTGGTGGCCGTGCTCCTGGCTCTCGCCCTGGTCGCGGGGATCTGGCGCACCGTGCGGCGCGGCCGCTCGCCCCGCCGTCTGGCGGGCGCCACCGTGGACCAGCCGGCACCGCCCGCGCAGGACCCGGCGCCGGCAGCGCAGCCCGGCCGGCGGGACGAGGAGCGCGTCGAGTGAGCCCGGAGCAGCCCCGGCACGTCCGGCCCGCCGGCGCCGGGCACGGCACGCGGCCCGGCACGACGCGCGACGTCGTCCCGTCCGGGGCGCTCCCGGGCGACCCTGCGGCGTCGGGCACCCCGGACGAGACCGCGGAGGCCGGGGCCACCGCGGCGCCCTCCCCCCGTTCGGGCGGGCTCGGCCGCTCGTCCGCGCTCATGGCGTCGGGCACCTTCGTCTCGCGCGGGCTGGGCCTCGTGCGCAACGTCCTCCTCGTCGCCGCGATCGGGACCACCGGCCTGGTCGCCGACGCGTTCGACGTCGCGAACAAGATCCCCAACGTCCTCTTCGCGATCCTCGCGGGCGGCGTCCTCAACGCCGTCCTCGTGCCGCAGATCGTCCGTGCCTACCGCGCGCACAACACCCAGGAGCGGCTCGACAAGCTGCTCACGCTCTCGGGCGTCGTGCTGATCGCCCTCTCGGCGCTGCTGACGGCCGGGTCGAGCATCCTCGTCGCGCTCTACACCGGGCCGGGGTGGACCGCGCCGCAGACGTCGCTCGCGGTCGCCTTCGCGTTCTGGTGCACGCCACAGCTCTTCTTCTACGGGCTGTACACGCTGCTCGGGCAGGTGCTCAACGCGCGGGGCCAGTTCGGCCCGTTCATGTGGGCGCCCGTGCTCAACAACGTGGTGTCGATCGTCGGGTTCGGGGCGTTCATCGCGATCTACGGCCCCGCCGCGGTGGGCAACGTCGACGACCTCACGCAGTGGGACGGGCCCAAGATCGCGCTGCTCGCGGGGACCGCGACGCTCGGGGTCGCGGCGCAGGCGCTCATCCTCGTCGTCCCCCTGTGGCGGGCGGGCTTCCGCTGGCACCTGCGGTTCGGGCTGCACGGCATCGGGCTGCGCTCCGCGGGCCAGGTCGCGCTCTGGACGTTCGCCGCCGTCCTCCTCGAGCAGGTGGGCGTCCTGTTCACCACGCGCTTCGCGAGCGAGGCGCCGCGCGCGGCACTCGCGCAGACGTTCGGGCCCTACCGCGACGACCCCGGGACCCTCGGCGCCGTCACCGGACTCGTCACCGGCGCCCCGGACGCCTTCTCCGGCGCGCTCGCGGTCGCGGGCAACGCTGCCTACACGCAGGCGCTCATGATCTACCTGCTGCCGCACTCGCTCGTGACGGTGTCGATCGCGACGGCGCTCTTCACGGGCATGAGCGCAGCCGCGCACGCGGGCGACCTCGCGCGCGTCCGGCACGACCTCTCGCGCGGCGTGCGCACCGTCGGGGTCTTCACGGTCTTCGCGACCGTCGTCCTGGTCGTCCTCGCCCTGCCGATCACCAAGCTCCTCGTCCCCTCCGTCGACGCCGCGTCCGGCGAGGCCGTCTCCGAGGTGCTGCGGGCCATGGCGCTCGGGCTCGTGCCGCTCGGCGGCATGGTGCTCATGAAGTGGGTCTACTACGCGTTCGAGGACGGCCGGACGGTCTTCTGGATCCAGGTCCCGGGCACGCTCGTCCTCGTCGGCGTGTCCTGGCTCGCGACCCAGGTCCTGGCGCCCCAGCTCTGGGTCGTGGGGATCGGCCTCGCGATGAGCGTGTCCAACCTCGTGGCCGTCGCGCTGCGCACCGTCGGGCTGCGGCGCACGCTGCGCGGGCTCGACGGCGCCCGGATCCTGCGGCTCCACGTCAAGGCCGGCCTCGCCGCGGTCGTCAGCGCCGTCACGGGCTGGGGCGTGCTGCGGGGGTTCGTCGTCCTCACCGGAGACGGCCCGGACGGCATCTACGGGCTCTCGTGGTGGCAGGCCGTCGTCGTGGTGGCCGTCGCCGGGGCCGTCATGACGGCCGTCTACGCGGGCGGGCTCAAGCTCATGCGGGTGCGTGAGCTCGACCAGCTCGCCGGGCCGGTCGTGGGCCGCGTCCGACGGCTCGTGCGACGGTGAGCGCGGCCCGACCGCCCGGAACCAATCGGGTGATACGCGGGCAATCAGGGCCCGCGTACCATGGTGTGTCGACCACGAGTCCCACGGAGGAGGTCCGGTGAACGGCGTGGCCCCAGGAACACTGCTCGTCGCGCGCTACCGGCTCGACGAGCAGCTCGCGTCCGACCTGTCGGACGTCACCGCATGGTCGGCGCACGACCAGATCCTCGACCGGCCCGTCCGGATCTCGCTGGTCTCCGGCGCGCACGTCGCCGACGCCCTCGACTCCGCCCGGCGCGCCGCGCTCGTCGTCGACCCGCGCCTGACCCGCGTCCTCGACGTCGGGACGGAGGACGGCGTCGCGTACGTCGTGACCGAGCGGTACACGGGCATCACGCTGAGCGAGGTCGTCGCGGGCGGCATCGTCGACCCGCAGCAGGCCCGCGCGATCGTCGGCGAGGCCGCGGCTGCGCTCGAGGTCGCCCGCCGACGGGGGGTCCACCACCTCGCGCTGCGACCCGACGCGGTCCGCGTCGACGGCAGCCGCGTCCTCCTCACCGGCCTCGGCCTCGACGCGGGAGTGGCCGGGCACGACCAGCACGACGCCGACCTGACGTCGCGCACCGACGCCGTCGGGCTCGTCGCCCTCCTCTACTACGCGATGACCGCGCGCTGGGCCGGGCCGTCCCTCGACGTGCCCTGGATCGCCCCCGACGCCATCCACCCGCTGCCCGCGCAGCGCGCGGGCGACGAGATCCTGCCGCTCTCCGCCGTCCGCCCCGACGTCCCGGCCGAGCTCGACGCGCTCTGCGCGCGTGCCTTCGCCGGCACGCAGGGCACGGCGGAGGAGTGGACGGCACCGCCTGCGGGCGACGCGCCCCGCTCCCCCGCGGACGTCGTCGGCGCGGTCGAGCCCTGGGGCGAGGTCTCGGTCGTCGCCGCCCTGCCGTCCTTCGTGCAGCCCGCGACGGCGGGCGTGAGCCGCCAGTCCGTCCGCACGGCGTTCGACGGCGCGACGAGCGCCCCCCCGGGCACGCCTCCGCCCGCACCCCCGGTCCGACGACCGACCACCGGACGCATCCACCGCGTGGGGGACGTGCCCGGGTCCGCCGGTCCGGGCGTCGCGTACGCCGCCGGGGCCGCCACGGGTGCGACCGCCGCGGTCCCGCCGCCGGCACCGGACCCGGCGACCGCGGCGTACGCGGTCCCCCCGCCGCCCGTCGGGTACGACGCCGGCGCAACGCCCGTCCAGTACGCGGCCGCGCCGCCGCCCGTGCCCCCGGTCACGGAGGAGCCGCAGGCCTGGAGCGAGCCCGCACCCCGCCGACGCGGTCCCCGCCGTTTCAACGCGACCCCGATCGTCCTCGTCCTCGTCCTCGGCCTCGTGGTCTGGGGTGTCGTGTGGGCGGTCGGCACGGCGTTCGACGGCTTCGGGCCCGCTCTGCAGACGAGCGAGGAGGAGCCCACGGGCGAGGGGTCGCAGGCCCCGTCCGAGGGCGACGGAGAGACGGCGGAGGGGGAGCAGGCGCCCCCGGCGACGGAGGTCCGTCCCGTGATCGCCTCGGGCCAGGCTCTGGACCCCGAGGGCGACGCCTCCGGGAACAACGACGGGGAGCACCCCGAGCTCGCCCCGCTCGCCTACGACCAGCAGCCCGACACCACGTGGTTCTCGCGCCGGTACAACGCCGCCAACTTCGCCGGCCTGCGCACCGGGATCGGGTTCGCGGTCACGCTCGAGGAGAAGGCGCCGGTGTCGACGGTCGTGCTCGACACGGCCGTCACCGGCGGCAACGTCGAGATCCGTGCCACGAGACCGGACGCCCCCACGGAGGGCCCGGTCCTCGCCTCCGGGCCGCTCGCCCCCGGTGCGGAGTTTACGTTCGACCAGCCCGTCGAGGCGGAGTCGATCGTGCTGTGGTTCACCGAGCTGCCGCAGAACCCGTCCGGGGAGTTCCGCGCGGAGATCAACGAGATCCTCATCTCCTGACCACCCGGTCGCCGGAGGACATGACCCCGGTCCGGCCGTCACCCACCCACGGTGCGTGGACGGCCCGCGCGCCGTGCGCCCGGTCCCCGTAGCGTGCCGAACACCCGTACCGTGGAACAGAAGCCGCCCCAGCGGCGTTCACACTCTCGCGTGGTCGGCCGCCACGCACCGAGCATCGAGGAGAGCACGTGACCGAGCAGTCTGCCGTCCAGAACCTGATCGTCGTCGGGTCCGGTCCCGCGGGGTACACCGCGGCGATCTACGCGGCGCGCGCGGGGCTGGCCCCGCTCGTGCTCGCGGGCTCGGTCACCGCCGGTGGCGCGCTGATGAACACGACGGACGTCGAGAACTTCCCCGGGTTCCCCGACGGGATCATGGGCCCCGACCTCATGGAGAACATGCGCAAGCAGGCCGAGCGGTTCGGCGCGCGCATCGAGTGGGACGACGCCACGCTGCTGGACCTCGAGGGCCCGGTCAAGACCGTCGTGACGGGCAACGGCGACACCTACCGTGCCCGCGCCGTCATCCTCGCGACCGGGTCCGCGTACCGTGAGCTCGGCCTGGACGACGAGAAGCGCCTGTCCGGCCGCGGCGTCTCGTGGTGCGCGACGTGCGACGGGTTCTTCTTCCGCGACCAGCACATCGCCGTCGTCGGCGGCGGGGACTCCGCGATGGAGGAGGCCACGTTCCTCACCCGCTTCGCCGAGAAGGTGACCCTGGTGCACCGTCGCGACGAGCTGCGCGCCTCGAAGATCATGGCCGACCGAGCCCTGAACGACCCGAAGATCGAGTTCGCCTGGAACAGCGAGGTCACCGGGATCGACGGCGAGAACAAGGTCGAGGGCGTGACCCTGCGCGACACCGTGACCGGCGAGGAGCGCGAGCTCCCCGCGACGGGCCTGTTCGTCGCGATCGGGCACGAGCCCCGCACCGAGCTCGTCAAGGGACAGATCGACCTGGACGACGAGGGCTACATCCAGGTCGTCGGGCGCACCACCGCGACCAACCTCGAGGGCGTGTTCGCGTGCGGCGACGCCGTCGACCACACCTACCGCCAGGCCATCACCGCGGCGGGCTCCGGCTGCGCGGCCGCGCTCGACGCACAGCGCTACCTCACCGAGCTCGCCGACGCCGCCGGCCTGGAGGACCTCGCCGGCACGCCGACCACGCCGAACCCCGACGAGCTGCCCGAGGCGCTCGCCGAGCTGCAGGCCTGAGCGTCCCTCACCCACCGAGTCCTACCGCAGGAGGTCACCATGCCGACCGTTCCGGTCACCGACGACACGTTCCGTGCCGAGGTCCTCGAGTCCGAGGTCCCCGTCCTCGTCGACTTCTGGGCGACGTGGTGCGGCCCGTGCCGCCAGGTCGCGCCGATCCTCGAAGAGCTTGCCGAGGAGTACGACGGCAAGATCAAGATCGCCAAGCTCGACACGGACGCCAACCCCGAGACGACCGGCGCCTACGGGATCGTGTCGATCCCGACGCTGAACGTCTACGTGGGCGGCGAGCTGCAGAAGTCGATCATCGGGGCGCGCCCCAAGCGCGCGCTCACCGAGGAGATCGACGCCGTGCTCGCCACGGCGGACTGAGCCGCACCCGATCACTGCCCGGAGGGCGGACCGCGCGCACCGCGGTCCGCCCTCCGGCGTCTTCACGGGATCCCCCGATGCACCGTGCGACACTGGGGGTCGTGACTGGACCGACGACTCCCCCGCAGCAGCCCGCTCCCGGCGGCACCCGCCTCGACCCGTGGTTCGGTGCCTACGCAGAGCGAGCGCACGGGATGCGAGCGTCGGAGATCCGGGCGCTGTTCGCCGTGGCGAACCGCCCCGAGGTCGTGTCGCTCGCCGGCGGGATGCCGTACCTCGAAGGACTCCCGCTCGACCAGATCGCCGACACCATGCAGCGACTCGTCGCGACGCGTGGCGCGACCGCGCTCCAGTACGGGTCCGGGCAGGGCGACGAGACGCTCCGCGAGCAGATCCTCGACGTGGTCCGGCTCGAGGGGATCGAGTGCCACCCCGACGACGTGGTCGTGACGACGGGCTCGCAGCAGGCCCTGGACCTCGTGACCCGGATCTTCGTCGACCCCGGTGACGTCGTCGTCGCCGAGGCACCGAGCTACGTCGGCGCCCTCGGCGTGTTCCGGTCGTACCAGGCCGACGTCGTCCACGTGCCCCTCGACGAGCACGGCCTCGTCCCCGAGGCGCTGGAGGAGACGCTCGCCCGTCTCGCCGCCGACGGCCGACGCGTCAAGCTGCTCTACACCGTGCCCAACTTCCACAACCCCGCCGGTGTGACCCTCACCGCGGAGCGCCGCCCGCGCATCCTGGAGATCGCGCAGCGCTACGGCGTCCTCGTCATCGAGGACAACCCCTACGGGCTCCTCGGCTTCGACGGCCAGACGCTCCCCGCGCTGCGGTCGCTCGACGAGGACGGCGTCCTCTATCTCGGGTCCTTCTCCAAGACCTTCGCCCCCGGGTACCGGGTCGGCTGGGTGGTCGCGCCGCACGCGGTGCGCGAGAAGCTCGTGCTCGCGAGCGAGTCGGCGATCCTGTGCCCCTCCAACGCGTCACAGCTCGCGATCGCCGCCTACCTCGACACGTGCGACTGGAAGGGCCAGATCAAGCAGTTCCGCGAGCTCTACCGGGAGCGGCGCGACGCGATGATCGGTGCGCTCTCGGAGCATCTCCCCTCGGCCCGCTGGACCGTCCCGGACGGTGGCTTCTACACGTGGGTGCAGCTCCCCGAGGGCCTCGACGCCCGATCGATGCTGCCGCGCGCCGTGACGGCCCGCGTCGCCTACGTCCCCGGCACGGCGTTCTACGCGGACGGCACGGGCTCGAGCCACGTGCGCCTCTCGTACTGCTTCCCGACCCCCGAGCGGATCCGTGAGGGAGTTCGGCGCCTCGCCGGCGTCGTCAACGCCGAGCAGGAGCTCGTCGAGATCTTCGGGACGAACGCCGAGCTCGACCCTGACGTCACGGACGTCGAGAACCCGTCGCCCGACCTGGCCTGAAGTTCTTACACCACGACGCCGAGCGGACCCTACCGGGCGACGCCGGCACCGAACAGGAGTCCGTCAACAGTGGACACGACCACGAGCACCCCGACGACGGCGGACGAGGCCGGTGGCGCGGCCGAGACCGACGCGCAACGCCCTGACCAGCACCTTCGCCTTCTCCGGCCCGATGACGAGGTGCCCGCGGGCAACCACGTGGTCATCCTCGCGGGCGGGCTGTCCCACGAGCGCGACGTCTCGTTGCGGTCCGGACGCCGCGTCGCCGAGAGCCTGCGCGCTGCCGGCCTCGAGGTGACGGTCCACGACGTCGACGCGGACCTCCTCCCGTTCCTCGATGCGACCCGCCCTGATGTCGTGTGGCCGCTCCTGCACGGCGCGAGCGGCGAGGACGGCTCCATCCGCGACGTGCTCGAGCTCGTCGGCGTGCCCTACGTGGGGACCGGACCGCGGGAGAGCCGCTCGGCGTGGAGCAAGCCCGTCGCGAAGAGCGTCGTGCTCGGCGCGGGCCTGTGCACACCCGAGTACGTGACCCTCCCCCAGAGCCTCTTCCGCGAGCTCGGCGCCCAGCCCGTCCTGGACGCGCTCGTGGCCCGGCTCGGCCTCCCCCTCGTCGTCAAGCCGACCCATGGCGGTTCGGCGCTCGGTGTCACCCTGGTCGAGCGAGCGGACCAGCTCCCGCGCGCCATGGTCGACTGCTTCGCCTACGGGGACGTCGCCCTGATCGAGCGCGCGGTGCGTGGCGTCGAGCTCGCGGTCAGCGTCGTTGACGTCGGCACCGGTCCCGAAGCGCTGCCCCCGGTCGAGATCGTCACGACGGGCACGTACGACTTCGACGCGCGGTACAACCCCGGGCGGACCGAGTACTTCGCCCCCGCACGTCTGGACGACGACGTGCTGGACATCGTCCGCGAGGTCGCGGTGCGTGCGCACGCCGCGCTCGGGCTGCGCGACCTCTCCCGCACGGACGTCATCCTCGACCCCGACGGAGTGGTGCAGTTCCTCGAGGTCAACGTCGCACCGGGCATGACCGAGACGTCGCTCCTCCCCCAGGCCGCGCGTGCCGCCGGCCTCGATCTGGGTCACCTCTACCGCTCGCTCGTCCACACCCACGTGCGCCGCTGAGCGTCCTCGACCGCCGCGGCGCCCCGTGCGCCCCGTGCGCCCCGTGCGCCCCGTGCGCGCCGTGTTTCACGTGGAACGTCGAGTGTCGATGGGCTCTCGCCGGCGCCGGACCGTCCTCGCGGCCGTCCTCGCCCCCGACCTCGAGGCTTTCCGATCCGGTGCTCGGCGGACGATGCGCCTCTCGTCACGGGGCGATGGCGGGATCGATCCGTGGTGGGGCTCAGGCCCTCGGGCAGCGAGCGGCGGCGGCGAGGTCCGGGACGACCCGCGGAGGACTGGGCTGCTGAGCTCTGCGAGCTCGAGCGGTAGCTGAGTCCGGGCCACGAGCTCGCGGGACGGATCGCACGCGTCGAGCCTCCCTCCTGGCGCTCGGATGACGTCGTCGTCAGTCTG
Organism: Cellulosimicrobium sp. 22598; assembly: GCF_052044445.1. Taxonomy (NCBI): domain Bacteria; kingdom Bacillati; phylum Actinomycetota; class Actinomycetes; order Micrococcales; family Promicromonosporaceae; genus Cellulosimicrobium; species Cellulosimicrobium sp. 22598. The sequence goes on along the minus strand of NZ_JBQEMZ010000007.1, from coordinate 107,702 downwards.
GACGACGGTACGTTCTCCCTGGTCCTCCACCCGACGTGGTCGGGTCGTGCTGAGGCACCACAGTGGCGGAAGTCGATCCCCGCGGCGATGAAACGGTCACCTCGGTCGCGATCGCAACATGGGCCGAACGGCGTCCAGTCCGCTTCGACGCCCCCGGCTCGGCACACGGTCGACGCTCGCTTCGGCAGAGGACTCGCACACGTTCGATGCTCGCTCCCCTAGGGCGCTCGCGCGGACGACCGGCGGGTGCGTGCCGGTGAGGGCCCCTGCTCGAAGCAGGCACTCGTCGGTGTGCCGCCGCTCTTCGCGCGGCGCCGTATGACGGACGCCCGTCACCGCACTCCGGTGTGCGATCCCCTTCAGGGGGAATCCGATCCTGCTGCCGCGACAATCCGCTGGATAAGTCTCACCGGGGCGATATGGAACGGGCCCGCCGACGCTTCGCAGGCTCGGCGAATGGACGACGGTCCCGATCGATCGCCCACAAGGCGACGAAATCCGTTTCACGTGAAACACAGACCTCCCTGCCAGGCGCACCCGACGCCACCTGAAGGGTCGTCCCGCACCAGGCTGGGGCCGGGGTTTCACGTGAAACGACGCCAGGGAACCGCGCAGCGACCGTGGTGCCACGTGAAGTGCCGACGCCATGCCGGCGACCGCTGATCGAGGCCAGGTTCTCGGCAAGCGGTGGCGCGCTGTCCCCTGGAATCTCGCGTCCCACGCGGGCCGCGCGGCGAGTGGCCCTGACCCGCGCGTGCTCGCACCTGCCGACCAGCCATCGCGGGCAGGACGACGCGGGCACATTGCCGAACCCCCCGAGGCGCTGCCGGACGAGCAGCCGCTCTGCGCGGGCCAACCCCGTGGTGCCCGAGAACGCGATGTTCCACGTGAAACGACCGACCAGGTTGCCGCCTCCGAGCTGCTGCACCGTCCCGATCACGACACGCTGGACCCACGTGCGACGAGACGCTGCCCCCGCCCCGTGCACGCTCGCACGCCTGGCTACGGCGGCGCCGGACGTAGGAGTACTCGTCGTCGACGACGCGAGCCCTGACGGACGGGCGACCTCGCCGACGGCGGGGCCGCCGCGGACCCGGGCGTGCACGTGCGGCAACCCCGCGGGCAAGGAGGGGCTGGGTGCTGCGTACGTCGGGGGTTCGGGCGAGCTCCCGCGGCGCGCGCGGACATCGTTCGAGCTCGCGCGGCGCGTGGACGTTGTTGTCGCGTGGCAACGTTCCGGCTAGCCCGCCTTGTCGCGCCACGGCGGCGTTACGGCGAGACCCAGCGTCTCGGCTCGGCCGTGCGCTCAGAGCGTGCAAGGGCGCGGTCATCTTCCGGCGATGCCCGTGCGAGGTACCACGTGCTCGGCGACGGGGGCACCGACGAGCCAGTTCTCTCGGACGAGCCTTGCTCGACCGATCCGGCGAAGGTGGCTCGACAGGAACTCGGCCGACCCAGTGAGGGCGGGTCGACACGCTTCTCGAATCCCTCTCTCGCCGCCTGTTCCACGTGAAACGTCCAAGCCCTCAGGAACCGCGACGGCTAGGAGTTTCACGCGGACCGCTGTGTAGACGGTTGTGCCGGCGTCGCGACGGGCACCCGGGCGCCACTGGTGCTCCCAGACACCGCATCTCGAAGCGCAACCGCAGACACTCTCTCAACGTCGTTCGGGGGCGATGCACTCCCCTCCCCCACGATGATGGGCCAGGGCGCGCCCGCCGACGCGAGACGACGGATCTGCGGGAACTCCTCATCTGCGCCAGCGACGTGGCGCAAGGCCAGCGCACGGACCCGACTCCGCCACTGTCGCCCGCAGCGCCGTGAGAAAGGCCGATCTGGACATCCCCCGCCTGCCGCGGCGCGGTTGGGCCGGTCGGGAGCCTCCGACGCTGAGCCAACTCCGAAGAGGGCTAGACCCAGCGCGGGCCCAAGCCAGGGCCAGCCGAGGCCCAGGGCCAGCCGAGGCCGAGGCCCAGACCCAGACCCAGACCCAGACCCAGACCCAGACCCAGACCCAGACCCAGACGAATGCTCCCCGACTACTTGCGCAGGAGGCCCGGGTCGTCCGGTGCCATGACGTCCAGGATCCGGTTGAGGTCCTCTACCGACGCGAACTCGACGGTCAGGCGCCCCTTGTTCTTGCCGAGGTCGACCTTGACCCGCGTCTCGAAGCGGTCCGAGAGCCGGTGAGCGAGCTCGTCGATCGCGGCGGATCGTTGACCCGCCCGCGGGGCACGGGGAGCTCGACGCTCACCGTCCAGACCACCCATCGCGACGATCTCCTCGGTCGCACGCACTGAGAGCCCCTCGGCGACGATGCGCTGAGCGAGACGCTCGATCTCAGCCCCGTCGGTCAGACCGAGCAGGGCGCGGGCATGTCCGGCGGAGAGGACTCCGGCCGCGACACGACGCTGCACGAGCGGCGGGAGCCGCAGGAGTCGCAGCGTGTTCGAGATCTGGGGACGACTGCGGGAGATCCGCTCTGCGAGCTCCTCGTGGGTGCACCCGAAGTCGTCGAGCAGCTGGCGATACGCCGCGGCCTCTTCCAACGGGTTGAGGGCGCTCCGGTGCAGGTTCTCGAGGAGCGCGTCGCGCAGCAGGTCCGCGTCATCTGTCTCGCGGATGATCGCGGGGATCACGTCGAGCCCGGCCGCCTGCGTCGCGCGCCAGCGCCGCTCGCCCATGATCAGCTCGAAGGAGCCGTCCTCCCCCGGAACAGGCCGGACGACGATCGGCTGAAGGACACCGATCTCTCGGATCGATCCCACCAGCTCGTCGAGGTCGCCCTCGTCGAAGACCGTGCGCGGCTGACGAGGGTTCGGCCGGATGGACGCCGTCGGCACCTCAGCGAACCGTGCCCCGGGGACCGGAACGAGGTCGTCCGTAGCGCCCCCTGTCCACTCCTGGGAGACGGTGGTGTCCTCGCCGGCAGGGATCTCCGATGCCGACTCGACGACAGGACGTCGCGTCGTTTCCTCACCCGTTGCGGTCTCCGTCACCGTTTCACGTGAAACAGCGTCGGAAGCCTCGCCGTCGTGCGCCGCGGTCTCGTCGTCCGCGTCGCGCGCGGCCGGCGAGCCCCCGACCTCGGGGACGCTCACGGGCAGAGACTCCACGCTCAACGCGTCCAGCTCGGCGAGGTCGTGGGCAGAGAGCGAGGTCAGCGAGTCCACGTCAGCGGGCCCCGAACCGGACTCGGCGACCAGGGTCACGACGGGTGTGGCGCCCGCGCTGCTCTCCGCGGCGCCCTGCTCGTCTGCCGCCGCAGCAGCGGCCGTGGCCGTGGCCGCACCGTCACTCGATGCCTCATCGGTCCGCGGCTCGTCCGTCGTCGGGCTCGGGAAGAACACGTCGACGGGACGCTTCCCCTCCGAGCTCGTCGGGATGAGAGCCCCGAGCCCCCGACCGAGCCCTCGACGCTTCTCGCTCATCGCAGTTCCTCCTGCCGCAGGCCGGGACCACCGATGGTGCCGGCGAACTCGTGTTCCGTTCGGACCGTCTGTGTCTCGCGGCCGGGCCCGGCGGCGACACCTTGTTCCCGCTTCGGCTCGTGCTGCGGGAGCGCATCAAGATCGCGATCCTCCGGCCGGTTGGCACCCCGTTGCGTCAGCTCGCGCGCGGCCTCGAGATAGGCGAGCGCACCCGTCGAGCCGGGATCGTAGGTCATCACCGTCTGCCCGTGACTTGGCGCTTCCGAGATGCGGACCGAGCGCGGGACAGTCGTCCTCAGCGTCTGGTCGGGGAAGTGCTCGCGGACCTCCGCCGCCACCTGCTGCGCGAGATTGGTGCGGCCGTCGTACATCGTGAGAAGGATCGTCGACACGTGCAGGCCAGGATTGAGGTGCGACTTGATGAGCTCGATCGTCTTCAGGAGCTGGCTCAGTCCTTCGAGCGCGTAGTACTCGCACTGGATCGGGATGAGCACCTCCCGACCGACGACGAACGCATTGACCGTGAGGAGGCCCAGGCTCGGAGGGCAGTCCACCAGGACGTAGTCGATCGGTGCCAGGCCCTCACGTTCGCGCTCTGCCAGGTACTCGTCGAGGGCACGTCGAAGCCGTGTTTCACGTGAAACGAGGGAGACCAGCTCGATCTCGGCCCCGGACAGGTCGATCGTCGCGGGCACGCACCAGAGCGTCGGGATGTCGGGGCACTGTTGCACGGCGCTGGCCAGCGGGTCGCCGTCGACCAGGACCTCGTAGACGGACGGCGTCCCGGCGCGATGCTCAACCCCGAGCGCTGTGGAGGCGTTTCCCTGGGGGTCGTTGTCGATGACGAGAACGTTCAATCCCGCCAGGGCGAGGCCGGCGGCGAGATTCACCGTCGTGGTGGTCTTCCCCACGCCGCCCTTCTGGTTCGCCACGGTGATGATGCGCGTCGATGTGGGGCGTGGGAAACGCCGACCCTGGAGGTCGATGCGACGACGGGCATCCTCGGCGAGCTGAGCGGCGAGAGGCGTCGAATCGTCCGTGATCGGCAGGCTTGCCATGAGCGCCGCTCTCCGGTCCTCCTCGCTCCCGGAACTCCGAGCCCCTCCGCCGTCGGGGGAGAGTGAGGTCGCCGACCGATCCTGAAGCTCCCCAGGGTCGACAGGGCTTTCCGTCACGCGTCTCATCCTCTCCGTCGTCGCTTCCCAGCATGCGCCGTCCGGTCCACTCATCGGTGGAGGTCGAGCGCGGGTCGTCCCCGTGTCGTCGCACCAGCCGCGCCGGCGCACAGGGACAGGTTCAGCGTGACCCAGTCTGCCGCACGATCCGCACGACAGTCGTTGTCTCCACACCGGGGATCGTCGGTGCGTCCACGATCTCGGGTTCACTTCCCTTGAGTCGGCGCAGTACCTTGCGGGCGGGCTCGATCTCTCGGATGACGTTTCGACCCTTGAGGACGATCATCTCCCCGCCCGGTCGGACGAGCGGTAGCGAGAGCCGCACCAGCTTGTCCAACGCGGCGACGGCGCGCGACGTCACGGCATCGCACTCGAACGCACTGTGGTATTCCTCGGCGCGCCCCCGCTTGACCTCGATGTTCGTGAGGTTCAGGTCCGTCGCGATCTCCGACAACCAGGCACACCGACGCTCCATCGGCTCGATCAGGTAGACGGTGGCCTCTGGACGCATCGCGGCGATCACCACCCCCGGGAGACCTGCGCCTGACCCGATGTCCGCGACAAGACCGGACTCTGGAAGGAACGGGACGACCGCGGCGGAGTTCAGGATGTGCCGATCCCAGATGCGGGGGACCTCGCGGGGCCCGATGAGCCCGCGTAGCTCACCCTCGTCACGCAGCCGGTCCGCGAACCGCTCGACGGTCGGGAACGACGCACCGAAGTACTCGGCCAAAGCCTCCCGCGAGATCTCCGGCTCTGCGTTGCCGTCAGCCTGGTCGTGCATCGGCTCTTCTGCCTCCTCGTCAATGGGCACGCCACATCGTTTCACGTGAAACGCCCGGCGGCGTTCCCGCTCAGCAGGTGACTCTCCATACTCCGCGAGGTCGACCAGGCACGACGTCGATCCCGGCATGAGCCGCCCCGGAATGCGGAGGCACCGGATTGCGGAGGTCGTACCGTCACGCCCCGACCGCATCCCAGAGCACGACGACGCCATGCTCACGACCACCCGTCCGGGCCGACATCCGGGGATATGGTCGCCACGACGACGTTCGCCCCTCGTTTCACGTGAAACGAGGGGCGAACGTCGAGCACGGAGAGAGCGGCGTCAGTCCGCGGGGTAGATCACCACGTAGCGCTGCGGCTCGACGCCCTCGGAGTCGCTCCGCAGGCCGGCTGCGGCGACGGCGTCGTGAATCACCTTGCGCTCGAACGCGTTCAGCGGCTCCAACGAGACCTTCGCACCGCCCGACTGGACGCGGGAGATGGCCTCCTCGGCCCGTGCGGTGAGCTCACGTCGACGGTCAGCGCGGAAACCGGCGACATCGAGCATCAGACGGCTGCGCTCCCCGGTCCGCGCCTGCACGGCAAGACGCGTCAGCTCCTGAAGAGCGTCGAGAACCTCCCCGCCGTCACCCACGAGGGAACGCAACGCCGCAGGGTCGTCGGCGACGATCTCGACCGCTGCACGGTCGTGCTCGACGTCGATGTCGATGTCACCGTCGAGGTCGGCGATATCGAGCAGTTCCTCGAGGTAGTCCGCGGCGATCTCGCCCTCCTCCTCCAGGCGGGTGGTCTCGCGCGACGACTCGTCGGTGGCGGCCTCTTCGGGCGCGGGGGTCTCGGTAGGCGTCATGACGGTGCTCCTCACGGCGGGCGCGCTCGGGCGCGGGTCTACTTCTGCTTCTTCTTCTTGGGCGCGGGCTTCGGCGTCGCGGGAGACGACGAGCCCTTCGCACCGTTGTCCGTCACAGGGCCGTCCTCAGCCACGGGCGCGTCCTCCACCGGTGCGTCCTCAGGGCGCGTCGACGACGACGCCGCGGGCCGCGCCGGAGCGGCACCCTTCTGCCGATCCTTGCGCTTCGGCTGCTGACGCTGGCCGCGCGGCTGCTCGATCACGGGCGTCGCATCCTCGACGATGCCCTTCGCGGCACGCTTGCGGGCCTGACGCTCCTTGAGCAGGCGCTCGGCCTCGGAGCCCGGCGCAGGCATGCGCCGGATCGTGTAGAACTGCTGCCCCATCGACCAGAGGTTCGTCGTCGTCCAGTAGACGAGGACGCCGACCGGGAAGTTGACGCCCGAGACCGCGAAGATGAACGGGAAGACGTAGAGCATCATCTTCTGCGTCGACGCCATCGGGCCCTCGAGGGCGGCCTTCGGCATGTTCTTCATGGTGAGCTGGCGCTGCGTGAAGAACGTGGTGGCGCACATCGCGACGATGAGCACGGCGATGACGATCTTGGTCTGCAGGTCGTCGGTCCGCAGGAAGACGTCGGAGAGCTGGGCCCCGAACACGGACGAGCTCTCGATGTCGGACGCGACCGAGGCGTCGATCGGGCCGATCGGCTTGGCGGAACCGTCGGAGATCGGCACGAGCCCGTTCAGCACGCGGAAGAGCGCGAAGAAGATCGGCGACTGCAGCAGGATCGGCATGCACGACGCGAACGGGTTCGTCCCGTGCTTCCGATAGAGCTCCATCGTCTCGCGGCTCATCGCCTCACGGGACGCCGGGTCCGTCTTCCCCTTGTACTTCTTCTGGATCGCCTGCATCTCGGGCTGCAGCATCTGCATGCCGCGCGACGCCTTGATCTGCTTGAAGAACAGCGGGATCAGCAGGATGCGGATGATAATGACGAGCCCGACGATCGACAGGACCCACGCGGGGCCCGGGCCGTCGGAGAACCCGAGGAACACCAGACCCTGGTGACACAGGTACATGATCCACGCCACGACCCACTCGATCGGGGCGAGGAACGCGAAGAAGTCCATCAGTGACTGCTCCCTCAACTTCGGACAAAGCTTGTGAATCGCCCGCTACGGGGCTCGGGACTAGTGCGTGTGTCGTGCCGGCGGAACGTCGTCGACCCCACCGAGGCTCCAGGGGTTGCAGCGCAGCAGCCGCCAGAGGGCGAGGCCCGTTCCACGCAGGGCGCCATGACGACGCACCGCCGTGAGGGCGTACTGGGAGCAGGACGGGTAGTACTTGCAGGTGGGACCCGTCATCGGCGAGATCACCGACTGGTAGGCCCGGATCATGCCGATGAGGGTGAGCGCCGGGACGCGACGCAGCACGGCGACGACGCGACGCACGATGCCGGGAGCTCCGCCTGAGTCCTCGGGGGACTCCACGCCGGGAGCGTCGACCGGGTGCGTGGTCGTCATCGATCCACGCCCGAGCGTTCGTGGAGTCGCCGGACCGCGTTCTGGAGGCCGCGGTCGAGGTCGGCGCTCAGGGCGTCGAAGGACGACGACGCCGAGGCGGGAAGCGCTCGGACGACAGCACGTCCGTGCGCGGGCAGCACATCGAGGCGTGCCGCGGCCGCGGCACGCAGACGACGCTTCACGAGGTTGCGGTGCACCGCGTTCCCCACTGCCTTGGAGACGACGAAGCCGACCTGTGGCTGCGCATCCCCCTCAAGATCCTCCGAGAGGTGCACGACCACGGTCGACCTACCCGCACGCACGCCGCGGCGCACCGCCCGCTCGAAATCGACGGAACGGCGCAGTCGGTGCGCCGCGGGGAGCACGTGGGATCAGGCAGAGAGCTCGGTGCGGCCCTTGCGACGGCGGGCAGCCAGGATGGCGCGGCCGGCACGGGTCCGCATGCGCAGCCGGAAGCCGTGGGTCTTCGCCCGGCGCCGGTTGTTCGGCTGGAAGGTCCGCTTGCTCACGAGGTACTCCAAGAACGTCGGGGAGGTACACCGTCTGTGTCCTCGACGATGCAGTGACAGGTTCCGGTTGGAGCCTGTCGGTGGTTCAGGTGGTGCATCGTGCGGTCTCCCGCACGCACGCCGTCCAGGCACGCAGATCGAGTGGGCCATTGCTGGGGGCACCGGATCCGTGCAGTCAGCTCACGACGCGAGGCCTCGTGTCGAGTCTCCTCCACGCGGGCGCGCCAAGAACACCTGGAACGGCTGTCCGACGTTACGCTGCGCGACCCCCCCGGGTCAAACCAGGAGACGTGAGATACCCCCCGGCGCGGGGTGCCGCGCCGTCGCGGTCGCCACGGCATCCTCCGGGCGCTGAGAGCAGGCTCACCCTACAACCCACAGCCTGTGGACAACTATGTGGACGAGGGGTTCCCATGGCACGATCGACCTCAGCATCACCACACCCGTGACCTTCCTTCGTCGGCGCACCCCGCCCGGCCCGTCAGCGAGCGCTCGACGGTCGGCTCCGCGCGCCGACGCACACCCTCGACCTGTGAGGAACTGCCCGTGGCCAACCCGGACGAGAACATCGCCGACGTCTGGGTGCAGACCCTGAGCATCCTCGAGGCGAGCCCGGACATCACGCCACGGCAGATCGCCTTCATCCGCCTCGCCAAGCCTCTCGCGATCCTGGACGACACGGTCTTCATCGCGGTGCCGCACGAGCAGACCCGCACCTATCTCGAGACCCGCGTGCGCGACGAGCTCGTGACGGCGATGTCGTCGTGCCTCGGCCGCGACGTCCGCTTCGGGATCACGGTGGACCCGGAGCTCAGCTCGGACCCGGTCGTCGCTCCCGCGTCCCGCCCCGCCGTCGAGCGGCCGTACATCGAGCCGGACGACGGTCTGCCCGACCTCCCGCCCCCTCCCCCGCCCCGACCGCAGGCCGAGCCGAGCAGGCTCAATCCCAAGTACGTCTTCGAGACGTTCGTCATCGGGTCGTCGAACCGGTTCGCGCACGCCGCGGCCGTCGCGGTGGCGGAGGCACCCGCCAAGGCCTACAACCCGCTGTTCATCTACGGAGACTCGGGTCTCGGCAAGACGCACCTGCTGCACGCAATCGGCCACTACGCGCACAACCTGTACCCCAACGTCCGCGTGCGCTACGTGAACTCCGAGGAGTTCACCAATGACTTCATCAACTCCATCGGCGAGGGCAAGGCCGGCGCGTTCCAGCGCCGCTACCGGGACGTCGACGTGCTGCTCATCGACGACATCCAGTTCCTCCAGGGCAAGGAACAGACGATGGAGGAGTTCTTCCACACCTTCAACGCCCTGCACAACGCCAACAAGCAGGTCGTCATCACGTCCGACCTCCCGCCCAAGCAGCTCAACGGGTTCGAGGACCGGCTCCGTTCCCGGTTCGAGTGGGGTCTCATCACGGACGTCCAGCCGCCGGACCTCGAGACCCGCATCGCGATCCTGCGGAAGAAGGCGTCGAGCGAGCGGCTCGCCGCGCCGGACGACGTGCTCTCCTACATCGGGTCTCGCATCTCGACGAACATCCGCGAGCTCGAGGGCGCGCTGATCCGCGTGACCGCCTTCGCGAACCTGAACCGGCAGCAGGTGGACCTCCCGCTCGCCGAGATCGTCCTCAAGGACCTCATCACCGACGAGGACAGCGCCGAGATCACCCCTGCCGCGATCATCGCGCAGACGGCCGCGTACTTCGGCCTGACGATCGACGACCTCTGCGGGAGCTCGCGCTCGCGCGTCCTGGTCACGGCACGGCAGATCGCCATGTACCTGTGCCGCGAGCTGACCGACCTGTCCCTGCCGAAGATCGGACAGCAGTTCGGCGGCCGCGACCACACGACGGTCATGCACGCGAACCGCAAGATCACCGAGCAGATGGCCGAGCGACGGTCGACCTACAACCAGGTCACGGAGCTGACGAGCAGGATCAAGCAGCAGCACCGAGGCTGAGACGCGATGTCGGGCCCGGCTGCGCATCCGTGGTCCGGGCCGTGGTCCACCGCGCTCCGGGACGCCCGCTCGTCGCCGTCCCGAGAGACCCCCACAGATCCACAGAGATGCCCACCGGGGTGCATCATCCTGTGGATACAGCCCTCCCGAACGACACCACGAGGTCCGCGATGCCCTCCGCACGCCTTCGTACACAGCGTGTGGGTCGAGTTGTCCACAGTCATCCACAGGCCACCTGTGCGTTGTGACATCCGCGTGATCTGGCGATCTTCGGTCGACCACACGGCGCAGCGGCGCCCCACGATCGGCGCAGTATCGAGCGTTTTCCCCGGTATTGCTGTGGAAACGGCACGTCGTGCACAGACTGTGGACGGCACCCGGACCACTCCGCTGTGCACTGTTCTGTGGATAACTGTGGACGACGGGCCCTACGGTGTGGACGACGAGGCACTGATCGGTGGACGGCGTGTGGGGACAGATCGTCCGCCCACAGGCCGTGCGACTTTCCCACAGCGGGGCCACGGGTTCGTCCACACGCATTTCTGCCGCTTGACCTGCGACGACACCCGTTTTCCACGCATTCCACAACCCCTATGACGACGACGAAAGTGTGATCTAGGGGGAAATTCCACACGCCTTCATCAGGCTCCGGCGGCCGACCCGCGCCTCCGCCCGACCACCGACCACCGACCACCGACCACCGACCACCGACCACCGACCACCGACCACCGACCACGATGCCGCACCCACCACCCGACGGCCGTCGACGCGCATCGGGACGCACGGCGCGCACGAGTCGACGCCGCGACGCGATCGGCGCACGAGGCCATCCACAGGCCCGTCGTTCCAGTTCCTCCCGACCGGCTCCTCGCGTAGGGTTCATGCACGACACGTGTGCGCGGACCTGCGACCCGAGCTCCTCGCGTCCACCGCCCACGGGCCTTCCCGCGAGCGGCCAGGACGCGCCCGGGCCGACGACGGTCCGGGCGCCGAGGCGGGGCCGGACGGCACATGTGAAGATCGAGTCCGATCAGGACGTTGGGACGAGAGGGTGTGGGATGAAGTTCCGGGTTGAGCGTGATGTCCTGGCCGACGCGGTGACCTGGACGGCGCGGACCCTGCCGACCCGCCCACCGGCCCCGGTGCTCGCCGGCGTGCGGCTCGAGGCGGACGCGTCCGGGACGATCGGCCTGTCGAGCTTCGACTACGAGGTCTCGGCCCGCTCGGAGATCCCCGCCGAGGTGAGCGAGCCCGGCACGGTGCTCGTGTCCGGCCGTCTGCTCGCCGAGATCTCCCGCGCGCTCCCCGCGAAGCCGGTCGACGTCGTCCTCGAGGGCAACAAGGTCACCGTGACGTGCGGCGCGAGCCGCTTCACGCTCCTCACCATGCCTGTGGACGAGTACCCGGCGCTGCCCGCCATGCCCGAGCTCTCCGGCACGGTCTCCGGCGACGAGCTGACGAACGCCGTCGCGCAGGTCACGGTGGCGGCGAGCCGCGACGACACGCTCCCCCTGCTCACCGGCGTCCGGGTGGAGATCGAGGGCGAGAAGATCACGCTCCTCGCCACGGACCGCTACCGCCTGGCGCTCCGCGAGCTCACGTGGACCCCGGTCACCCCCAGCTACTCGGCGGTCGCCCTCGTCCGTGCCCGCACGCTCAACGACGTGGCGAAGTCTCTCGGCAGCTCGGGTCTCGTGAACGTCGGCCTGAACACGGGCGCCGGGGTCGACCTCATCGGCTTCGAGGCCGGAGGCCGCCACACCACGTCGCAGCTCGTCGACGGGGACTACCCGGCGGTCCGCCGGCTGTTCCCCGACGAGACCCCGATCCACGCGGTCGTCCCGACGGCCCCGCTCATCGACGCGGCCAAGCGCGTGTCGCTCGTCGCCGAGCGCAACACGCCGATCCGGCTGTCGTTCACGGACGGGCAGGTCGTGCTCGACGCGGGCCAGGGCGACGACGCGCAGGCGTCCGAGGCGCTGGAGGCGGTGCTCGTCGGCGAGGACATCTCGGTGGCGTTCAACCCGCAGTTCCTCCTCGACGGTCTCGGAGCCCTCGGCACGGACTTCGTACGCCTGAGCTTCACGCACCCGAACAAGCCCGTGGAGTTCACCGGGCAGGACTCGCTCGACGGCGAGGACTCGTCGCACTACCGCTACCTGCTCGTGCCGATCCGCTTCGCGGGCTGATCCGCGAGGACCGCTCTCGCACCACCGCCCCGACCGCATCACCGCACCCCGGAGGACTCGCATGGTCACGCGCATCGGACTCGTCGGCCTCGGCAAGATGGGCAACAACATGCGGGCGCGCATCCGCGCCGCCGGCATCGAGGTGGTGGGCCACGACCCGCGGCCCGAGGTGTCGGACGTCGCGACCCTCGCCGAGCTCGTCGCGGCCCTGCCCGACGACGGTCCGCGCATCGTGTGGGTCATGGTCCCGGCGGGCGAGCCGACCCGGAGCGTCGTGACCGAGCTGGGCGGCCTGCTCGGCGCGGGCGACTTCGTCATCGAGGGCGGCAACTCGTACTACGCCGAGGACCAGGCGCGTGCCGCCGAGCTGAGCGAGAAGGGCGTCGGCTACCTCGACGTCGGCGTCTCCGGCGGGGTCTGGGGGCTCGAGAACGGCTACGGCCTCATGGTGGGCGGCGACCGCACGCACGTCGAGGCCGCCATGCCGGTGTTCGACGCCCTGCGCCCGGAGGGGCCGCGCGAGGAGGGCTTCGTCCACGCGGGCGAGGTCGGCGCCGGGCACTTCGCGAAGATGGTCCACAACGGCATCGAGTACGGCCTCATGCAGGCCTACGCGGAGGGCTACGAGCTCCTCGCCGCGAAGAGCGGGCTGGTCAAGGACGTGCACGGCACGATGAAGGCGTGGACGCGCGGCACGGTCGTGCGGTCCTGGCTCCTCGACCTCTTCGTGAAGGCGCTCGAGGAGGACCCGCAGCTCGCCGCGATCGACGACTGGGTCGACGACTCGGGCGAGGGCCGCTGGACGGTCGACGAGGCCATCGACAACGCCGTGCCGCTGCCCGTGATCTCGGCGGCGCTGTTCGCGCGCTTCGCCTCGCGCCAGGAGCAGTCCCCTGCCCTCAAGGCCGTCGCCGCGCTGCGCCAGCAGTTCGGCGGGCACGCCGTGAAGGCCGCCGACCCGGCCTGACCGGTCGGCCGTCCCCGGCACGTCCTCGCGATGTACGTCTCCCACCTGTCCCTCGTCGACTTCCGCTCCTACGAGTCCGTCGACGTCGAGCTCGCCCCGGGCGTGAACGCCCTCGTCGGGCAGAACGGTCAGGGCAAGACGAACCTCGTCGAGGCGATCGGGTACGTGGCGACGCTCGCGAGCCATCGGGTCGCCGGGGACGCGGCGCTCGTGCGCGCGGGGGCCACGCGCGCCGTCGTCCGGACGCGGGTCGTCCGGGGCGACCGGGCGAGCACCGTCGAGCTGGAGATCGCCTCCGGCCGGGCGAACCGGGCGCGGATCAACCGGTCGCCTGCGAAGCGGCCGCGCGACGTCCTCGGCATCGTGCGGACCGTCCTCTTCGCGCCCGAGGACCTCGCGCTCGTCAAGGGCGACCCGGACGGTCGTCGTCGGTTCCTCGACCAGCTCGCCGTGCTCCTGGTGCCACGGGTCGCCGCGCTCCTCGCGGACTACGAGCGCGTGCTGCGCCAGCGCGGGGCGCTCCTCAAGTCCGCGACCGCGCTCCGGGGGCGCGGCCGCGGGGCGCGCCGTCCCCTGGCCGCGGAGCCACCGCCCGACGACGACGCGCCCGAGGGCGCGCCCTCCCCCCTCGCGACGCTCGAGGTCTGGGACGCGCGGCTCGCGAGCCTCGGTGCGGAGATCACGGCGCTGCGCCTCCAGCTCGTCGCGGCCCTGACGCCGTACGTCGCGGAGGCGTACGAGCAGGTCAGCGCCGGGCAGGGCGAGGCGCGGATCGCCTACCGGTCCTCGGTCGACGAGGCGCTCGACCCGGACGGGGCCGTCAGCGGCACGCCCGCCCCGGGCGAGCCGGACCGGGACGGCGACGGACCGCCGTCGGGGCTCCCCGACGCACCGACGCTCGAGAAGCGCATGCTGGATGCCATGCGGGCGGTGCGGGCGAAGGAGATCGAGCGCGGGGTGAACCTCGTGGGACCTCACCGGGACGACGTCGTCCTCACCCTCGGCGGGCTTCCCGCGAAGGGCTACGCGAGCCACGGCGAGTCCTGGTCGTTCGCCCTCGCGCTGCGTCTCGCGTCGTACCGGCTCCTCCGGGACGGGGCACCGGCGGGACTGGACTCCCTCCTGTGGGCGGACCAGTGGGGTCCCGACGGCGAGCCTGTCCTCGTGCTCGACGACGTGTTCGCCGAGCTCGACGTCCGGCGCCGCGAACGGCTGGCCGAGCTCGTCGCGGACGCGGGCCAGGTCATCATCACGGCGGCGGTGCCCGACGACGTGCCCGCCCTCCTGGACGGGGCGCGGTTCGTCGTGCAGGACGGGACGGTGAGCCGTGCCGAACCGTGACGCGACGCCGGGCGCCGAGCCGTCGGACGCCGTGGAGGACCGGGACGGCGTGGAGCCTCGCGCCACGGGGCTGCCCGTGGGGGACGTCGTGGAGCTGACCCCGCCGGCGGAGGTGGCGAGGCAGGCGCTCAACCGGGCGAAGGCGGCGGCCCGGGCCAAGGGCCTGCGGCCCGGCCAGGAGCCGCGGCGTCGGATCCTGGCCGACCCGCCGACGTCGGGCGCTCGACCGGGTGGTCGCGACCCGCAGCTCCTGGGCGACGTCGTCGCGCGCCTGCTGCGCGAGCGCGACTGGGTCGCCGACGTGTCGGTGGGCGGCGTCGTCGGGCGGTGGCGCGAGGTGGTCGGGGACCAGGTCGCGGACCACTGCGAGCCCGAGACCTTCGAGGACAAGGTGCTCGTCGTCCGGGCGGACTCGACGGCCTGGGCGACGCAGGTGCGCCTGCTCGCACCACAGCTCCTCGAGCGGCTCGCGCACGAGGTCGGTGAGGGCGTCGTGGAGACGGTCACGGTCCTCGGGCCCGCGGGCCCGAGCTTCCGGCGGGGGAAGAAGTCCGTCCGCGGGCCGGGCCCGCGCGACACCTGGGGCTGAGTGCCCGACGGCGCGTCCTCACGCCGTCCTGCGGGCCGCGTCCGGGCGTGGGTCGCCGGAGACGACGAGGCCCGCCGTGACCGGGGGCACGGCGGGCCTCGCGGGGGTGACCGGGTCAGGTCACCGCGTCGGCGTCAGGACTGCACGCGGCGACGCAGCCAGAACACCAGGGCACCGCCGCCGACGAGCAGGGCGGCGAACGCCGCGGCACCGGCGACGGTCGCGCCCGTCGTGGCGAGCGCGGGGCCGGCCGGCGGTGCGGCCGCGTCGACGACGCCGACCGTGCCTGCGGTCGGGTTGGCGCACTCGCTCGTCGCCGGCGGGTAGGAGACGACCGTCGAGTAGGACGGGTTCACCTCGAACAGCACCTCGACGCCGTCGCGGGTCCACGCGTAGTTGCCCTCGGTCTCGACGTACGAGCCGTCCTCGGTGAGGAGCCAGCCCGGCCACTGCCGGGGCTCCTCCGCCGAAGCGCCGGGCCACAGGACGCGGCCCGAGAGCGGCTGGTCCGTGACGGTCCAGTTCTCGCCGTCGCCGGGGTTGAGGAACGTGATCGACAGGGGGGTCTCGTCGTCGACCTCGATGCCCGCGGGGAGCGAGACGGCGTAGCCCAGGTAGGGCACGTCTCCCTCGCATACGGCCGTGATCTCGCCCGCGACCAGGGCACAGTCCTCGGCGGCGGGCTGCAGGTCCGCGATCGGGAAGAGCGCGCTGCCGTCGTCGAGCAGCTGGTACCCGGCGAGGTCGGCACCGAACACGAAGCCCGTCGCCGGCGTCGCGAGCACGCCGTCGGTCCGGACCAGGTAGGTGACCTCGGGGCCGTCCGTGGGCTTCACCGGGACGGCGTCCGCCTCGCAGGACTCGATCGTCGCGGGCGGGACCGGGGCGACGGCGGTCGGCTCGACCTCGTCGTCCACAGGCGCGATGTCGCAGTCCGCGGCTGACGGGAGCGTGACGCCGAACTCGTCCAGCTCCTGGTGCGTCCAGTCGACGAGGTGGCCGTCCATCGACGAGCCGTCGGGGTACGTGATCGCCTCGGGCATCGTGTACTCGTCAGGACCACCGCGGACGAGATCCTGCTGGATACCCCAGCCCTCGCACAGGTCGACCCCCTCGAGCGTGCCCTCGGGGAGCTCCGTGAACCAGTGCTCGCCCGACTTCTGCTCCTCTGGGGAGAGCGTGAGCGTCTTGGTCGTGAGCAGGTCCTGCGGGCCGGAGTTCTCCCAGGCGGCGTCCCGGGAGGCGTCGAGCTTCGGGTACAGGTAGATGCCGACCTGGACCTCCTGGCCCTGGCCCGGGCACGCGGTCGTCCTGCCGGTGAGGACCTTCGTCCAGCCGTTCCTGCCGTGCGGGTCGTCCCACGCCTCGATGCTGACCTCCCACGAGGTCGCTCGCGTGGGGTCGGGAACGGGGTACGTCCCCGTGAAGGAGCCAGGGAACGTCTGCCTGTCGACCTGCTGGCCATCGACGGTGACTGTGACGGTGTTGTCCTTCGTGCCACGGGCGGAGTACTGGCTGAGGTTCACCGAGAGCTCGGTGCACGTGGCGCTGACGTCCGGCGTGTGGGCGGAGGCGGGGGCAGCGGTGGCCACGAGCAGGCCACCGAGCGCGAGCGCTGTCGCCGCAGCGCTCGCGAGGAGTCTCTTCACGAGGTGAGGGTCCCTTCGGAGTGAGGCCGCCCGCACGCGGATCACTCCTGCGCGGACGACGCGCGAATCATGATGGTGTGTGGTATTAGACCACTTTCAGCGCGAAATGCCGATTCCCGACTTGTCCCGAAGGGAGCGTTCCCACACCCCGGCCGTAAGGGCGTTCCGCCAGGGCTCCGGCGGCCGTGCGGGGGCATCGCTCCCCCCGGTGGACAAAGGCTGTGGACAACTGTGTGGAGGAGTCTCGACGGCGACGCGCGGATCACGTCGGGAATGCCGGTTCAGCCGCCCCCAGGAGGGCCACAATCCGCGGAATTCGGCTCGTGGCGGGTAGACTGGGGAGGTCATTCCGGGTCTGTTCACCACCCGTGCGCGCAGCCCTTCCGAGGAGGTGTGGCCGGCCGTCCACGGCCGGTCGTCCCCCGTGGCGGAGGAGCCGACGTCGACCGTGGTACGGGCCCGGAACCCTTGAGCAGCGGCGACCGCTTCCGCACGAACGCGGGCGCAGCGTGCACGACGACGAGGAGCAGTCCTGCCCGTGGCAGACCACACCGACACCGCCATCTCCGACCCGACGGCGTCCGCGGAGGCGGCACCCTCGGCGGACGGCGGCTACGACGCGAGCAACATCACCGTCCTCGAGGGCCTCGAGGCGGTCCGCAAGCGTCCGGGCATGTACATCGGCTCGACCGGCGAGCGGGGCCTCCACCACCTTGTGTACGAGATTGTGGATAACTCTGTGGACGAGGCCCTCGCCGGGCACGCGGACACGATCGACGTGACGCTCCTGGCCGACGGCGGCGTCCGCGTCGTCGACAACGGCCGCGGCATCCCCGTCGCGATCCACCCGACCGAGGGCAAGCCGACGCTCGAGGTCGTCATGACGATCCTCCACGCGGGCGGCAAGTTCGGTGGCGGCGGGTACGCCGTCTCCGGCGGTCTGCACGGCGTCGGCATGTCCGTCGTCAACGCGCTCTCGACGCGCATGGTGTCCGAGGTCCGTCGCGACGGGTACTCGTGGCGCCAGGAGTTCACCGAGGGCGGCAACCCGGTGACGCCCGTCGAGCGGCTCGAGCCGTCGGACGAGACGGGCACCACGCAGACGTTCTGGGCCGACCCGGAGATCTTCGAGACGACCGAGTACGACTTCGAGACCCTGCGGGCCCGCTTCCAGCAGATGGCCTTCCTCAACAAGGGCCTGCGCATCACGCTGACGGACGAGCGTCCCGCCCACCTCGACACGGGTGACGAGGTCACCGGCGGCGACGGCGCGGCCGACGCGGACGGCGTCTCCGAGGCGGACGACGCGACCCCGGGCGCGTCCACGCCTGCTCGCACCGTCTCGTACAAGTACGACGGCGGCCTCGTGGACTACGTCACCCACCTCAACGCGGCGAAGAAGGTCGAGCTCGTCCACCCCGACGTCATCGACTTCGAGTCGGAGGACACCGAGAAGCGCATCTCCGTGGAGATCGCGATGCAGTGGACCAGCTCGTACTCCGAGTCCGTCCACACGTACGCGAACACGATATCCACGACGGAGGGCGGCACGCACGAGGAGGGCTTCCGCGCGGCGATGACCTCGCTGGTCAACCGGTACGCGCGCGACAAGGGCATCCTCAAGGAGAAGGACGACAACCTCACGGGCGACGACATCCGCGAAGGCCTGACCGCCGTCGTCTCCGTCAAGCTCGGCGAGCCCCAGTTCGAGGGCCAGACCAAGACGAAGCTCGGCAACACCGAGGCGAAGACGTTCGTCCAGCGCGTCGTCCACGAGCAGCTCACGGACTGGTTCGACTCGCACCCGAACGAGGGGCGCGACGTCATCCGCAAGGCGATCCAGGCGTCGCAGGCGCGGCTCGCCGCCCGCAAGGCGCGCGAGGCGACCCGGCGCAAGGGCCTGCTGGAGTCGGGCGGCATGCCCGGCAAGCTGCGCGACTGCCAGTCGAACCGCGCCGAGGAGTGCGAGATCTTCATCGTCGAGGGCGACTCCGCCGGTGGTTCCGCCGTCCGCGGTCGCAACCCGCGGACGCAGGCGATCCTCCCGATCCGCGGCAAGATCCTCAACGTCGAGCGCGCGCGCCTCGACCGGGCCCTGTCCAACCAGGAGGTCCAGTCGATCATCACCGCGTTCGGCACGGGCATCGGCGAGGACTTCGACCTCACCAAGCTCCGCTACCACAAGATCGTGCTCATGGCCGACGCCGACGTCGACGGCCAGCACATCGCGACGCTCCTGCTCACGCTGCTCTTCCGGTACATGCGCCCCCTCATCGAGAACGGGCACGTGTACCTCGCGCAGCCGCCGCTGTACCGGCTCAAGTGGTCGAACGCCCCGCACGACTACGTCTACTCGGACAAGGAGCGCGACGCGTTCCTCGCGTCCGGGCAGGCCGCGGGCAAGCGGATCCCCAAGGAGAACGGGATCCAGCGCTACAAGGGTCTGGGCGAGATGGACTACTCGGAGCTGTGGGACACGACCATGGACCCGGAGCACCGCACGCTCAACCAGGTCACCCTGGACGACGCCGCGGCCGCGGACGAGATCTTCTCCGTCCTCATGGGCGAGGACGTCGAGTCCCGCCGCAGCTTCATCCAGCGCAACGCGAAGGACGTGCGGTTCCTTGACATCTGAGCAGCCGGTGCCCGCGCCCCGCGGGCGACCGGCCCTCGGACGCGCCCCGGCGTCGTCCGCGGCAGACACAGAGCCAGCCACCGAGCGCAGCGAGCACGCAGAGACGAACGAGCGAGGTAGACCGTGACCGACGAGCAGAACCCCGAGACCGAGCCCACCGCCCCCGGCGACGGGGACGAGGCGGTCGTGCACGCGGACGGCACGGCGGTCGCGGTGCACCACGGGCGCATCGAGCAGGTCGACCTCCAGCTCGAGATGCAGCGGTCGTACCTCGACTACGCGATGAGCGTCATCGTCGGGCGCGCGCTGCCCGACGTCCGGGACGGCCTCAAGCCGGTGCACCGCCGCGTGCTGTACGCGATGTACGACGGCGGCTACCGCCCGGACCGGTCGTACTCGAAGTGCTCGCGCGTCGTCGGCGACGTCATGGGCAAGTTCCACCCGCACGGCGACAGCGCGATCTACGACGCGCTCGTGCGCCTGGTGCAGGACTGGTCGCTGCGCTACCCGCTGGTCGCGGGCCAGGGGAACTTCGGCTCGCCCGGCAACGACCCGGCGGCCGCCCCGCGGTACACCGAGTGCCGCATGGCCCCGATCGCCATGGAGATGGTCCGGGACATCGACAAGGACACCGTCGACTTCCAGGACAACTACGACGGCCGCACCCAGGAGCCGGCGGTCCTGCCGTCGCGGTTCCCGAACCTGCTGGTCAACGGCTCGGCGGGCATCGCGGTCGGCATGGCGACGAACATCCCGCCGCACAACCTGCGCGAGGTCGCCGAGGGCGTCCAGTGGCACCTGGACCACCCCGAGGCGAGCCGCGAGGAGCTCCTCGCGGCGCTCCTGCTGCGCATCAAGGGTCCGGACTTCCCGACCGGCGCGACGATCCTCGGCCACAAGGGCATCGAGGAGGCGTACCGGACCGGCCGCGGGTCGATCACGATGCGCGCGGTGGTCAACGTCGAGGAGATCCAGGGCCGCGTGTGCCTGGTCGTCACCGAGCTCCCCTACCAGGTGAACCCGGACAACCTCGCCGCGAAGATCGCCGACCTCGTCAAGGACGGCCGCGTCCAGGGCATCGCCGACATCCGCGACGAGACGTCGGGCCGCACGGGCCAGCGCCTCGTGATCGTGCTCAAGCGCGACGCGGTGGCGAAGGTCGTGCTCAACAACCTGTACAAGCACACGCAGCTCCAGGACACGTTCGGCGCGAACATGCTCGCGCTCGTCGACGGCGTCCCGCGCACCCTGAGCCTCGACGCGTTCGTCCGGCACTGGACGACGCACCAGCTCGACGTCGTCGTGCGGCGCACCCGGTACCTGCTCGCCGAGGCCGAGCGCAGCATCCACATCCTGCGCGGCTACCTCAAGGCGCTGGACCTGCTCGACGAGGTCATCGCGCTCATCCGCCGCTCCCCCGACGCCGACGAGGCCCGCGCGGGCCTCATGGGGCTGCTGGGCGTGGACGAGATCCAGGCGACGGCGATCCTCAACCTCCAGCTCCGCCGTCTTGCGGCGCTCGAGCGGCAGCGCATCATCGACGACCACGACGAGCTCGAGCGCAAGATCCTCGACTACGAGGACATCCTCGCCAAGCCGGAGCGCCAGCGGTCGATCGTCGGCGACGAGCTGGGCGAGATCGTCGCCAAGTACGGGGACGAGCGTCGGACGACGATCCTCCCGTTCGACGGCGAGGTCTCGATCGAGGACCTCATCGCCGAGGAGGAGATGGTCGTCACGATCACCCGCGGCGGCTACGTGAAGCGCACGCGCAGCGACAACTACCGCGCGCAGAAGCGCGGCGGCAAGGGCGTGCGCGGCGCGCAGCTGCGCGAGGACGACATCGTCGACCACTTCTTCGTGACGACGACGCACCACTGGCTGCTGTTCTTCACGAACCTGGGGCGGGTCTACCGAGCCAAGGCGTACGAGCTGCCCGAGGGCGGCCGCGACGCCAAGGGCCAGCACGTGGCGAACCTCCTCGCGTTCCAGCCCGGCGAGAAGATCGCCCAGGTCCTCGATTTGCGCGACTACGGCGCCGCGGAGTACCTGGTGCTCGCCACGCGGCGCGGTCTGGTCAAGAAGACGCGGCTGTCGGAGTACGACTCGCCGCGCTCGGGCGGGCTCATCGCGATCAACCTCCGCGAGGACGAGTCGGGCACGCCCGACGAGCTCGTCGCGGCGCTCCTCGTGGACGCCGACGACGACCTCATCCTCGTCTCGCGCAAGGGCCAGTCGATCCGGTTCCCGGCGGGCGACGACACGATGCGACCGCTGGGCCGCGCGACGTCGGGCGTGACGGGCATGAAGTTCCGCGAGGGCGACGAGCTCCTCTCGGCCGACGTCGTCGAGGAGGGTTCCGACCTCTTCGTCGTGACCGAGGGCGGGTTCGCGAAGCGCACGCGGATCGACGAGTACCGGGTCCAGGGCCGTGGCGGTCTGGGCATCAAGGTCGCGAACCTGGTGGAGGCTCGTGGAGATCTCGTGGGGGCTCTGGTGACAGAGGCCGACGACGAGGTGCTGGTGATCATGGAACGCGGGAAGATCGTGCGGTCCGCGGTCGACGAGGTGAACCTCACGGGCCGCAACACGCAGGGGGTGACGTTCGCGAAGCCCGACAAGGGCGACCGCATCATCGCGGTCGCGCGGAACGTCGAGCGTCGCCTCGGAGAGGATCGGGATACCGTGGAGGGCGAGGACGGGACCGGCACGGCCCCGGGCGGCACCGACACGAGCAGCGCACCGACCACCGACCCGACCGCCTCGTCCGACGAGGCGAGCGGGACCGAGCCGGCCCCCGGAACCACCGAGGAAACCAGATGAGCAGCGAGAACAACGCACCGCCGACGATCACGCCCCGGCTGACCGTGCCGCGTCCCGACACGGACCCGGCCTCGCGCGCCGGGGGTGCGCCCGCGCCGAGCAAGCACGGGGAGTCGAACGGCGCGTCGAACGGTGCGGCGTCGGGCGCCGTCCCGCCGCCTCCCCCGCCCCCGCCGCCGGGCCAGTCTGCGGGCCGGGCCCCGAGCCAGGCCGCCCCGGAGCGCGGGGTCGACGACGACGGCATGGAGCGCGCGTCCGGCGAGAGTCGCGTCGCGGTCGCCCGCGCCGGCGCCGTGAAGGCTGCCGCCGCGGCCATCGCCGCGGCGAAGAGCGCGGCCAAGAAGGTCTCGGCGGCGGTCCCGGCCGCCCCCGCGGAGACCGACCCCCAGCCCGGCCACGACGAGATCGACGACGAGACGGTGAGGCGCGTGCCCACGACCAGCGCGGCAGCGCCGAGCGCCCCAGCGGCGTCCACGAACACCCCGGCGCCGGCGGCGATGCACTACTCCGCCGCGGGCGTCTCCGGATCGGCGACCCCCCTCACCGGTGCGACGCCCGCCGTCGGCCCGGCGACGGGCGCGACGCCCACGGTGCGGCACGACGGCGGCCCGCGCCGCGTCCGGCTCGCGGTCTCGCGCATCGACCCCTGGTCCGCGATGAAGCTCGGCTTCCTGCTCGCCGTCGCGATCGGCATCATGACCGTCGTCGCGACGGCCGTGGTCTGGTACGTCCTCGACGGGATGATGGTCTTCGCGAAGATCGAGGACCTGTTCACGCAGATCGTCGGGACCGAGACGGACGTGGACATCCAGCAGTACGTCGCGTTCGGGCGTGTGATCTCCATCGCCACGCTGCTCGGCGTGGTGAACGTGGTGATCATCACCGCGCTGTCGACGATCATGGCGTTCCTGTACAACATCGTCGCCGCGCTGGTGGGCGGCGTGCACCTCACGCTCACCGACGACTGACCGAGGACGGCTCCCGGACCGGGGGCCACGGGCCCTCGGTTTGGGTCTGCGGCTCCCGGTGGGGTAACCTCAATCGCTGCCTGCGAGCGGAGCGGCCCCCCGGGGCTGTCCGGCGAGGCGCGTACGGGCCTATAGCTCAGACGGTTAGAGCGCTTCCCTGATAAGGAAGAGGTCAGAGGTTCAAGTCCTCTTAGGCCCACTGCCGAACCCACTCGAGGGGGAACGTCATGAAGAAGCTTCTCGTCCTGCTCCTCGCCGCCGGCGCCGGATATCTCCTGTGGCGCAAGTACACGGAGGACAACGCCGAGCGTGACCTCTGGGCAGAGGTCACCGACACCTTCGAGTGAGCACGTCTCACTCCTGACCGGCCCCTGGCCGCGTCACCCGGGGCCATGGCGCAATTGGTAGCGCACCTGCTTTGCAAGCAGGGGGTTGGGGGTTCGAGTCCCCCTGGCTCCACTCCGTCGACCAGCATCGAGAACTTCGATGCTGGTCGTCTTCGTCTGACACCTCTCTTCGCGAGTGCGCGGCTCCGGCGCGTGCGGCGTGCTCCTCGATGGCGTCGTGGCAAGCTCTCGACGTGGAGAAGCTCGGCCGGCGGCGCGCATGGTTGCTCATGGCCGCGGGAGAGAACCGCGGCCACGGTGGTCATTCGGGCTACGACGATCAGTACGACGCGTACTACTCCTGGGACAGCAACGTGCCCAACCACAAGAACCTTCGGGTGGGCGACCCGATCGCCCTGTGGGACAAGGTGCGCCTCCTCGGCATCTCGGTCATCGAGCAGATCGACACCTCACCGGGCCAGAAGGTGCTCAACAGGTGCCCGGAGTGCGGGACGACGCGAATCTCCCTCCGCAAGAGGGCTACGCCGCGCTATCGGTGCATGAAGTGCGGTGCAGCGTTCGAGGCTGCGAGAGCCGACGTCGCCGAGGTCGAGCTCTACACGGCCCGGTACGACGCTGCGTGGACCTCGCTCGAGGGAGTCCTGGACGAGCACGAGATCCGCGCGGTCCAGACGAATGCCGTGGACATCAACGCGATGCGTCCGTTGGACTGGGACGCGTTCCGCGACGCGCTCGCCCGCAAGGACGCCGACCGTGCCCTGAGCCGCGTGCAGGGGCGACTCCCGGATGCCGTGTGGAGCGACGGCGCGGGTGTGACGCTGGAGCTCTCGGGTGGGTTTCGCCGTTCGCTCGTGCGCGTCAGACGCGGGCAACGTCAGTTCCGGGCGCATCTCCTGTCGAGCCAGGGAAGCACCTGCGCGTTCACCGGCGGTGCGCCGGAACGAGTCCTCGACGCGGGACACCTCTACAGCTATGCGCGGCTCGGCGAGCACCACGCGCACGGTGGGCTCATGCTTCGCCGTGATATCCACAGGCTGTTCGACGACGGGATGCTCGCCGTCGATCCCACCACCCTGAGGATCGACGTCGACAGCGAGCTCGCGGCGTTCCCGCAGTACGCGTGCCTCGATGGCAGGCCGTTGCAGCTCGACCTCCGAGAACAGCAGGTCGACTGGCTCGGCAAGCACTGGGGCGAGCATCGTGCGACGGCCTCGAGGGCGCCGTAGGACACGCCACTCGGTGACCGGGAGCCCCATCGTCCCGAGACGACGCCGGGCCCACCTCGCGGTGGGCCCGGCGTCGTGCGTGCGTGTCCAGCGTGCCGCTCTGGCGGGGTCAGACGTCGTCGGCCTTCTTGGCCGCGTCCTCCGCGGCGTCCTCGGCCGCCTCGCGGGCCTTCTTGGCGGCGTCGCCCAGGTCGTCCTTCGCGTCCGCGGCGGCGTCCTTGGCGGACGAGGCCGCGCTGCGGGTCGTGCTGCGCGCGCGACTGGTGGCCTTCTTGGCCGCGTCCTTAGCGTCCGAGACGGCGTCGCTGACGCGGTCGCTGACGTCGTCGCGCACCTCGGCGGCGCGCTCGGCGAGCTTGTCGGTCGCCTCGCGGCCCTTCGCGACGGCGACGCCCGCGGCCTCGCCCAGCGACTCGGCGGCGTCCCCGACGGCGTGCCGGGCGTCGCCGACGACGTCGTCGAAGTGGACCTGCTGCTCCTCCTGCTCCCACGGCTCGGCCCAGGGGTCGGTCGTGGGCTGTGCGCGCCGGTAGAGGACGTAGCCGACGCCCGCGGCCGTGACGCCGCCGGCGATCCACCAGAGGGTGCGGCCCTTGCCCTTCGACGCGTCGGCCTCGGCGGCCTTCGCCGCGGCCTTGTCGGCTGCGACAGCGAGCTTCGCCGCGGCCTTCTCGGCTGCCTTGTCGGCATGCTTCGCGGCCTTCTTGCCGGCCTTGCCCGCGGTCTTCTGCGCCTGCTTCGCCGCCTCCGCGGCGGCCTTCTGCGCCTCCTTGGCGAGCTTGCGGGCCTTCTTGCCGGTCGCCGCTGCCGTGGCCGCGGACGCGGCGGCGGTCGCCTCGGCCGCGTTGTCGGCCGCGCGCTGGGCGGAGTCGGCGGCGCTGGCGGCGGCGGCGTTGAAGCTGGCGACGATCTTGGGCAGCACCTCGTCGACGAGCTTGTCGTGCGCGGTGTCGATGGCGGGCGCGGCCTTGCCCGCCGCCTTCTCGACGCGCGGTGCGGCGGCCTGGATGCTGTCCTGCCACGCCTTCTCGACGCGCGGCTGGAGCCACTCGAGGAACGCCTCCACCTTGGGCGTCCCCCACTCCTTGGCCTGCACCGCGGCGTCCTTGGCCTGGTCGGCGAGCTGGCTCGCCGCGCTCTGCGCGGTCGCGGCGGCCTGCGCGGCCTGGTCCTTGAGCTTCTCGGTGTCGATCGACTCGAGCGTGTCCTTGACGGAGTCGCTCGCTGAGCGAGAACGGGTCATGCGTGCTCCCCGGGGTCGTCGTCCGACGGGACGAAAGTGCGGATGCGATGGGCGTTTCCGACCACTCTGCCACCACCGTGCCCGCCCCGCGAGACATCGCGTCGGACGGGTCGCGCGCGGGTCTCGTGGGAGGATGGTGCCCATGTTCGCAACCCTCCACACGACCGCAGGTGACATCCGGATCGAGCTCCTGCCGAACCACGCCCCGAAGACGGTGGCGAACTTCGTCGGGCTCGCGCAGGGCACCACGACGTGGTCCGACCCCCGCACCGGCGCAGAGCGCACCGAGCCCTTCTACGACGGCCTGATCTTCCACCGCGTGATCCAGGACTTCATGATCCAGGGCGGCTGCCCGCTGGGCACCGGCACGGGCGGTCCGGGCTACACGTTCAACGACGAGATCCACCCCGAGCTGCAGTTCGACCGCCCCTACCTCCTGGCGATGGCGAACGCGGGACTGCGCCGCAACCCGGTCACGGGCGAGGCCGAGGGCACCAACGGGTCCCAGTTCTTCATCTCGACGGTGCCGACGCCGTGGCTCAACGGCAAGCACACGATCTTCGGCGAGGTCGCGGACGACGCGTCCCGCGCGGTCGTCGACGCGATCAACGCGACGCCGACCCGCCCGGGCGACCGCCCGCAGGAGGACATCGTCATCACGTCCGTCACGATCGAGGACTGACCATCTCGACGACACCTCCCGGGCCCCCCGGCCCGCCGGCGTACGGGACGGCAGGACCGCACGACGGTCCTGCCGTCCCGCCCGTGTGCCCGCGGCACCCGGACCGGGTGTCGTACGTGCGCTGCCAACGGTGCGGGCGCCCCGCGTGCCCCGAGTGCCAGCGCCCGGCCGCCGTCGGCGTGCAGTGCGTCGACTGCGTGCGCGACGCCGCCCGGCAGGCGCCGACGCAGCGCACCGCGCTCGGAGGCAAGGTCCGCGGGGGCCCGCCGGTCGTGACGTTCACGATCATCGGCCTGTGCGTGGTGAGCTGGATCCTGCAGCTCGTGATGGGCAGGGCATGGACCGAGATGTGGTGGTTCGCGCCTGTGGATGCTGAGGGGGAGGCCTATCGATTCCTCACCTCGGCATTCCTGCACTCGACGAGCCCCGTCCACATCCTCTTCAACATGTACGCCTTGTGGGTCACAGGTCCGTTCCTGGAGCAGATGCTGGGTCGCTGGCGTTTCGTCGCGCTCTACGTGCTCTCGGCGATCGGCGGCTCGGTCGGCTATCTCCTGCTCGCCGGAGGCCCGCTGAACCCAATGTGGTGCCAAGCTGTCGTCGGCGCGTCGGGGGCTGTGTTCGGCCTGTTCGGCGCCATCCTCCTCGTCCTTCGGAGGACGGGGCGCAATGCGATGCAGATCATCGTGCTCATCGGCATCAACTTCGCGATCGGACTCTATTTCCCAGGAATCGCCTGGCAGGCGCACCTCGGGGGTCTAGTCGTCGGTCTTGCCCTGGGTGCGGCGTACGCATACGCGCCCAAGGACCGGCGCGCGATCGTCTCCGGCGTCGCCACGATCGTCATGGCTGCCGTGCTCGGTGTAGCGGCATGGATCACGTACGCGAACGCGGGGCCGGTCTCCATCTGCTTCTCGTGACGCCGACTCCGTCTTCCAGCGATTCCACCGGGTTATCCCCAGGGTTACTCACAGGTGTGGAACTACACCTGTGTCGTCGTGCTCTCGGGGAAGCCGGTCGCCGTCCGGGGCGCAGGAAACCGCCCGCGGCCCGGACGGCCGACGTCGTCGGGACGGCTACTTCCAGCGCGTGGTGAGCGCGAAGCCCGCGATGATGAACGCGAAGCCGACGCCGAGGTTCCAGGCGCCCAGCGGCGGGATCGGGAGCTGCTTGGGCCCGCTGAGGTAGAACAGCACGATCCACGCCAGCCCGAGGAGCATCAGCCCGAGCATCGTGGGCACGAGCCAGCGCGGGTTGCCCGACTCGGGCTTGGGCACGCTCGGCGGGCGCTGCGGCTTGGGCTTCTTGCGCGACTTCGACTCGGGCACGAGGGTGGGCTCCTGTCCTGGTGGGGTCCGCTGCGGCGGCGTCGGGACGCACCGCGGGAGCGGACGCCTGCCGTCGTCGTGCAGGAACCGTGCATGGCTCGGGCGAAGGTCGTCGACGCGCCGCGGGGCTCCGTGAGAGCACGGGTCCGTCACGATCGTGGACGACGTTCGTCGACTAGCGTAGTGGGCGCACACAATAGGCAGGGACACCGCGCGCGGGCAACGGCCCGGTCGCGGCGACGACGACACGACAGACGCGCGGCCGAGACACGTCGGAGAGACGGTCGACGCCCTCGTCCGCCCAGGAAGGAGACGGTCCGTGAGCGGCACCGAACCCGCCTCCGCGACGCCGGACGAGCCCGACGCGCCCCCGCGCTCGCGCCGGGTCCGGTCCGCCGTGACGGTCGCCCTCGTCCTCGCGCTCGCCGGCGTCATGTTCACCGCCAACGCGCGCCTCGCCCGAGGCGAGGACTCGCGTCACCCCGAGAACCTCGCCCAGCTCGTCGACCGCGAGTCGGACCGCGTGGCGGACCTCTCGGCCCAGGTCGACGCGCTCACGGAGGAGATCGCGGGACTGTCGCAGACCGGCGACGCGCCGGCCGGCGTCGACCCCGACCTCGCGTCGCGCACCGCCGTGGCGGCGGGCACGACGCCGGTCAGCGGCACGGGCCTGACCGTCACGCTCGACGACGCCCCGCCCGAGGGCAACTACCCGCCGCAGATCCGTCCGGACGACCTCGTCGTGCACCAGCAGGACATCCAGTCCGTCGTCAACGCCCTGTGGGCCGGCGGCGCGGAGGCGATGACGCTCCAGGGGCAGCGGGTGACCGCGACGTCGGCGTTCCGGTGCGCGGGCAACATCCTCCTGCTGCACGGACGCGTGTACTCGCCGCCCTACGTCGTGGAGGCCGTGGGCGACCCGGACGCGCTGCGCGACGCCCTGGAGCGCTCGCCGGGCGTCCAGGTGTACCAGGAGTACGTCGACGCGGTGAACCTGGGCTGGTCGGTCGAGGACACGTCCGACCTCGAGCTCCCCGGCTACGAGGGCGCGCTCGAGCTCCGCTACGCGCGCCCGTCCGACGCGGTGGCGTCGTGACGGCCACCGCGCCCACGCCGGTGCGGCACGCGGGCCGCCGTGCCTCGGGGCGCGGCCCCGTGTCCACGGTCGTCGGCGTCGTCGGGGAGCTGCTCATCACGCTCGGCATCCTGCTGGGGCTGTACGTGGTGTGGCAGCTGTGGTGGACGGACGTGCAGGCCGACCGCGTGCAGGCGCAGGTCCTGGAGGAGATGGACGCGCCCACGCCGGACGCCGGGGACGTCGCGACGGCCGTGCGCCGGGACGAGCCTCCGGTCATGGAGGCGCTGGCGCTGGGCGAGGTGTGGGGCACGCTCTACGTGCCGCGGTGGGACGGCAAGATGATGCCGATCGCGGAGGGGACGGACAAGCGCTCGATCCTCGACCAGGCGATGGCCGGGCACTACCCGGAGACGGTCATGCCGGGCGCGGTCGGGAACTTCTCGGTCGCGGGCCACCGGCAGACGTACGGCAAGATCTTCCACGACGTGGAGGAGCTCGAGATCGGCGACCCGATCGTCGTGGAGGCCGGTGGGATCTGGTACGTGTACCGGGTGGACCACATGCAGGCGGTGAAGCCGGACCAGGTGGAGGCCGTGGCGCCCGTCCCGTGGCAGCCCGGCGTCGAGCCGACGGAGCGGTACCTCACCCTGACGACGTGCCACCCGATCGGGCTGAACTCGCTCGTGGCACGGTTCATCGTCAACGCGAAGCTGGACTACTGGATGCCGGTCGAGGACGGCACGCCGCCGGACCTCGTCGGCCAGACGGCTCCTGCCGCTGAAGGGAGCGCGTGATGTACGGGGCGCTGTGGCGCGTGCTGCCCGGGCCCGCGTGGGTCCGGGTGCTGATCCTGCTCGTCCTCGCGGCCGCCGTCGTGCTCGCGTGCTTCGAGTGGCTGTTCCCGATCGTGTCCGAGTACATGCCGTTCAACGACCCCAACATCCAGACCGACGCCGCCGGCGCAGCGTCCGTGGAGGCCCCGCGATGACCCACCCGACCCGCATCCTCGTCGTGGACAACTACGACTCGTTCGTCTACACTATCGTGGGCTACCTCGACCAGCTCGGCGCCCAGACCGTCGTCGTGCGCAACGACGCCGTGCCCGAGCCCGACGCCGAGGGCCGGTTCCACGACGCCGACGGGACCGTCTTCGACGGCGTCCTCGTCTCGCCCGGGCCCGGGACGCCCAAGGAGGCCGGCCAGAGCGAGCAGGTCATCCGTGCGTGCGCGACCTCGCGCACGCCGATGCTCGGCGTGTGCCTCGGCCACCAGGCGCTCGCCGAGGTGTACGGCGCGACGGTCACGCACGCCCCCGAGCTCATGCACGGCAAGACGAGCCTCGTCGAGCACGAGGGCGAGGGCGTCCTCGCCGGGCTCCCCGACCCGTTCACCGCGACGCGCTACCACTCGCTCGCCGTCGTGAGCGACACGGTGCCCGCCGAGCTCGAGGTGACCGCCTCGACCGCCGGCGGCGTCATCATGGGTCTCCAGCACCGCGACCTGCCGCTGCACGGCGTCCAGTTCCACCCGGAGTCCGTGCTCACCGAGGGCGGCCACCGCCTGCTCGCGAACTGGCTCGAGGCCTGCGGGCTCGACGGCGCCGTCGAGCGCTCGGCGGGCATGGCACCGCTGGTCCGCCAGTAGACCCGGGAGCCGACCCGTCCGCGGGCCACGACACGGGCCCAGGACTCCGGCGCCGCTGGTCCCGGCTGCTGACCGCTCGTCCTCCGGACGACGACGGGCCCCCACCTCGCGAGGTGGGGGCCCGTTCGTCATACCGAGCCGGGCGGCGCGTCAGCCGTCGTTGTTCCCGCCGCCGCCTCCGCCGCCCCCACCGCCGGGGCCGCCGCCGTTGTCGCCACCGGTCGACGGGCCGGGGCCGGTCGAGACGATGAGCGAGACCTCGGTGCCGACGGGGACCTCAGCACCCCCTCGCGGGTCGGAGCCGATGACCGTGCCGGCGGGCCACTGGTCGGACTCCTGCGTCTGGCGGGTGCCCATGTTGAGCTCGGCGCCGTGCAGCGCCTCCTCTGCCTGCGCCTCGGTCATCCCGACGAGGTTGGACGGGACCGTCGTCGTCTCCGCGGCGCGCGGGATCGCGACCTTGAGGGTCACGCGCGACCCCTGGGGCACGCTCCCGGCG
The DNA here is from genome assembly GCF_052044445.1 of Cellulosimicrobium sp. 22598. Classification (NCBI taxonomy): domain Bacteria; kingdom Bacillati; phylum Actinomycetota; class Actinomycetes; order Micrococcales; family Promicromonosporaceae; genus Cellulosimicrobium; species Cellulosimicrobium sp. 22598. The sequence continues at coordinate 76,252 of NZ_JBQEMZ010000007.1, read as the reverse complement.
TTGGGCTGCTGCGAGAGGACCTGGTTCTCGGCCTCGTCGGACTCCTCGTCGCTGCGGTCGACCCCGAGACCGAGGGCCTCGATCGTCGCCTTCGCGGCGTCGAACTGCTGACCGGTGACGTCCGGCAGGGTGACGAGCCCGCTCGACACGAACAGGTTGACCGTCGACCCTGCGGGCACGGACTGGCCCGCGCCCGGGTCCGTCCGCGTCACGGACCCCTTCGCGACGTCCGGGGAGTCCTCCGTGGCGACGTCGCCGACGTTGAGACCGTTGTCCGCGAGGTACTGCCGGGCCTCCTCCTGGGTCTTGCCCTTGAGGTCCTGCAGCGTGACGGCGTCGGGTCCGGCGGAGAAGAACGCCGTGACGGTCGAGCCGAGCTCCTGGGTGGTGCCTCCCGCGGGGTCGGTCTTCGTGAACGTCCCCTCGGGCTCGGTCGACTCCTGGTCGATGGCCTGCGCGTACTCGAAGCCGGCGTCGGTGATCGCCTTCTCGGCCTCCTCGGGCGTGATCGGCGCCGAGAGCGTCGGGACCGTGCCCGTCGTCGGCTCCTCCTCGCCCTGGCTGTTGATGATGAGCATCGTGATGATCGCCGCGAGGGCGAGCACGCCGATCGCGATGAGGGTCCACATGAGACCCTTGCGGCTCTTGGGCTCCTCCTCGTCCTCCCCCGGGACCTCGTCCCCGGGCGGGACGGCCGGTGCGACGCTCGTCGCCCACGGGTTCGGGGCGGCCGCTGCGGGCGCCATGACCTGCGTCGCGGACTCGACCATCGTCGGCTGGAGATCGGCGGCCGCGGCAGCGGCACCGAGGCCCGCCGCGGCGGCGGCGACCCCGAGCGCAGGGGCCGTGATCGCCCCGCCACGCACGGCGTTCTCGAGGTCGGCGCGGAACTCGGCCGCGTTCGAGTAGCGGGCCGTGCGGTCCTTGGCGAGCGCCTTGAGCGTGATGCGGTCCAGCACCTCGGGGACGTCCGGCGCGACGGCGCTCGGCGTCGCCGGGGCCTCGCGCACGTGCTGGTAGGCCACCGCGACGGGCGAGTCGCCGATGAACGGCGGGCGGCCGGTGAGCAGCTCGTAGAGCAGGCAGCCGGTGGAGTACAGGTCGGAGCGCGCGTCGACCGTCTCGCCGCGCGCCTGCTCCGGCGAGAGGTACTGGGCGGTGCCGATGACGGCCTGGGTCTGCGTCATCGTCGCCGCCGAGTCGGCCATCGCGCGCGCGATGCCGAAGTCCATGACCTTGACGGCGCCCGTGGGCGTGATCATGACGTTCGCGGGCTTGATGTCGCGGTGCACGATCCCGGCGTGGTGCGAGTACTCGAGCGCTGCGAGCACGCCCGCCGTGATCTCGACGGCCTCGTCGATGGGGACGGCCTGGCCGTCGCGGAGGATGTCGCGGACCGTGTGGCCCTCGACGTACTCCATGACGATGAACGGGACGTGCACCGAGTTGCCGGTGGCGTCCGCGTGGACGTCCTCGCCCGTGTCGTACACCGCGACGATCGCGGGGTGGTTGAGGGACGCCGCGGCCTGGGCCTCGCGGCGGAAGCGCGCGAGGAAGGTAGGGTCGCGGGCGAGGTCGGACCGCAGGATCTTGATCGCGACCGTGCGACCGAGGCGGTTGTCGTGCCCGATGTGCACCTCGGCCATGCCACCACGGCCGATGAGCTCACCGACCTGGTAGCGCCCGGCAAGCACTCGGGGAGCGTTGTCCACCACTCATTCGTCCTTCGGTGTCGTCGGAGCCGCGGGCGCGTCCGCGCGCGGCACATCTGGCGCAATCATCCCACTGGAGGGCGTCCGGGAAAGCCGGGAACACAACGATGTCGTCACGATGTCACCCGTCCGGAGGGTCCCGGGGAGCCCGACGCGTCGGCGTCGGTGACCGTCCCGACGACGGCCGCGGGAGCCGCGTCGGCGTCGCCCCCGTCCCGGTCCCCGAGGGAGGCGATGGTGGCGATCACGAGCACGAGCAGGAGGCCGAGGAGGGCCACCAGGGGCCACGTCAGGCCGTTCGGGAGCCCGCCGAGGCGTCGCCCCGTCGTCGTGGACGTGCGGCGCCCGGAGGACGACCGGGACGGGGCCGCCTGCGACTGCCGCCGGGCCTCGGCCCGCGTGGCCGGTGCCGCCGGCGGGGTGCTCGCGGCCGACCCGGAGCCCGGCCGCGTGCCGCCGCGAGCGGGCTGGGGGCGCCGCGACGAGCGGGTGCCGCCGTGCATCTCGCGGCGCGGCGGGTAGGCGCGGGGACCGGCCGGGTCGTCGCCCGCGGTCGTGGGGACGGGGCGCTCCCACGGCAGGGCGGGCCCGGGCGCGGGCGGCGTGTCGGACGGCGGAGCGGTCGCCCGCCCGACGGGCTCGGCGTCGCTCTCGGCGAGGTGGCCACCTGCGGGCTCGGCCGCGTGGGCGCCTGGTCGGGCCTCCGGGGCGATCCACGGCGTCGCGGGGTCGACCGGGTGCGGGTCGCGCACGGCGGCCGGGATGACGAGCGGCGTGATGACGGGCGCGGGGTCGGGCTCGGGTGCGCGCGGGGCGTCGTCCGCCGTCGTGCGGGCGCGCCGGCCGCGCCGGGTGTTGGCGGCCGCGCCGGCCCGGGCGGACCACGGGTCGGCCGCGAGGCGGGCCTGGATCTCCTCGAAGACGCGCGCGAGGGCGTCGGCCGGGTGCGGCCGGGCCAACGGGTCCTTGCCGAGCATGACCATGACGAGCTCGGCGAGCTCCGGGTCGACCGACGACGGGAGCGGCGGCACGGGCTCGTTGACGTGCGCGACCGCGATGTCGACCGGCGTGGACCCGGTGAACGGCCGGTTCCCGACGATCGACTCGTACGCCACGATGCCCAGCGCGTAGATGTCCGACGCCCCGGTGGCCGCCTGCCCGACGGCCTGCTCGGGCGAGAGGTACTGGGCCGTGCCCATCACCATGCCCGTCGCGGTCATCGGGACCTGGTTGGCCGCGAGCGAGACGCCGAAGTCGGTGATCTTCACGGTGCCGGAGCGGTCGATGAGGATGTTGCCCGGCTTGACGTCACGGTGCACGACGCCGGACAGGTGCGCGGCGTGCAGCGCGCGGGCGGTCTGCGCGAGGATCGGCAGGAGCCGCGCGGGCGGGAGCACGGGCTCGCGCTCCAGCAGGTCCGCCATGGGCTCGCCCACGACGAGCTCCATGACGAGGTACCCGGAGCCGTTCGTCTCGCCGTAGTCGTACATCTGCGCGATGTTCGGGTGCGAGAGCGCGGCGCTGTTGCGGGCCTCGGTCCGCAGGCGGTTGAGGAAGTCCTCGTTGCCCGCGTACTCGGTCCGCAGGACCTTGACGGCCACCTCGCGCCCGAGCGCGTCGTCGGCCGCGACCCAGACCTCGCCCATGCCGCCGACGGCGATGCGCCGCACGAGGCGGTAGCGGTTCCCGAGCGTCAGCCCCCTCACGGGCTTCATCCGTTCAACACCGCCTCCATGACGGCGCGCGCGATCGGCGCGGCGATCGCGCCGCCCGTGGCCTCGTTGCCGAGCGAGCCGCCGTTCTCGACGATGACCGCGACGGCGACCTGCGGGTCGTCGGCGGGCGCGAAGCTCGTGAACCACGCGTGCGGGGCGGCCTCGCCGCCCGTCTCGGCGGTGCCCGTCTTGCCCGCGACCTGCACGCCCGGGATCTGTGCCGCCTTCCCGGAGCCGTTCTGCACGACGCCGAGCATCATCTGCGTGAGCTGCTCGGCGGTCGACGGCGACACCGAGGTGCGCAGGCGGCGCGGCTCGGACTGGCGGACGACGTCGAGGTCGGGGTTGCGGATCGTCTCCACCGTGTACGGGGCCATCTGCACACCGTCGTTCGCGATCGCGGCGGCGACCATCGCCATCTGGAGCGGGGTGACCTTGACCTCGCCCTGCCCGATGCCCGCGCGCGCGATGCCCGCCGGGTCGGCGCCCGGGGTGCCCTCGGCGGGGAACTGGCTCGGCGTGACGTCCATCGGGATCTCGAGCGGGGCGTCGAAGCCGAAGTCCTCGGCCTGGTCCCGCATCGCGTCCTCGCCGAGCGTCATGGCCAGGTCGCCGAAGGCGGTGTTGCAGGAGATGCGGAGGGCGTCGGCGAGCGTCATCTCGCCCGTCGGCGAGCAGCGGGTGCCGCCGAAGTTCTTCATCGTCTGCGTCGACTGCGGGTACGGGAGCTCGTCCGGGGCCGGGATCACGGTCTCGGCCGTGTACTGCCCGCTCTCGAGCGCCGCGGCCGACGTGACGATCTTGAACGTCGACCCCGGCGGGTAGGTGTTGCCCCGGATGGCCCGGTTCGACATCGGGTTGCCGTCGGCGTTGAGCAGCTCCTGGTAGCGCTCGCGCGCGAGGGCGGTGTCGTGCGTCGCGAGCTCGTTGGGGTCGTAGCTCGGCTTGGACACGAGCGCGAGGACGCGGCCGGTCTTCGGCTCGATCGCGACGACGGCGCCGCGCTGGTCTCCCAGGGCGTCCCAGGCGGCCTGCTGCGCTGCGGGGTCGATCGTCAGCTCGACGGACGCGCCCTGGGGCTGCTTGCCGGTGAACAGCGCGCTGAGGCGGTCGAGCCACAGCGAGCTCGCCTCGCCGTTCAGGTAGTCGTTCTCCTTGTCCTCGATCTCGGTGCGCCCGTTGGTGAGCGAGAGGAACCCCGAGACCGGCGCGTACAGCGGGCCGTTCGCGTACTGGCGCTGGAAGCCGAACGCGTCGTCCACCGGGGTCGACGAGGCGATCGCGTCGCCCGCGACGACGATCGGGCCGCGAAACTTGTTGTACTCGCGGTAGATCGTGCGGGCGTTGCGCGAGTCGTTGTTGAGCGAGTCCGCCTGGACGAACTGGATGTACGTCGTCGACACCATGAGCGCGAGGAACATGACGAGGACGACCGTCGCGACGCGACGCAGGGGGACGTTCACCGGGCTCCTCCCCAGGGGTCGGTCTCCGGGTGGGTGCCGTCGGGACCGGGGCGCCGCACGACCTCCGTGCGCAGCTCGTCGGGGTGGGCCGAGACGTCGCCGGTCTGCCCGACGGCGGGCTGCACGCCCGTCGTCGCGCGCGTCGGACCTGTGACGGGTCCTGCCGAGGCGCCCGCGGCGGGCGCCCCGACCGTGGTGGGCGCGTCGTCGGGCCGGGCACCGACGGCGGGAGCCCCGCCGCCCACGACCTCGACCGGCTCCGAGTCGGGGCGCGTGCGCGCCCCGCCGGGGGCCACCTGCCCGCGCACGGGCAGGGACGACGGCCGCCGCGCGTCGTCGGAGATGCGCAGCAGCAGGCCCACGACCAGCCAGTTCGCGAGGAGCGACGACCCGCCCTGGGCGACGAACGGCATGGTGAGGCCCGTCAGCGGGATGATGCGCGTGATCCCGCCGACGACGACGAAGAGCTGCCACGCCATGACGAACGCGAGCCCGCCGGCGAGGAGCTTGCCGAACCCGTCGCGGACGCCGATCGCGGTGCGCAGGCCGCGCTCCACGAGGATGAGGTAGGCGAGCAGGATGCCGATGAGGCCCGTGAGGCCGAGCTCCTCGCCGAGCGACGCGTAGATGAAGTCGGAGAACGCGTACGGGACCGTGCGCGGGTAGCCCGCGCCCCAGCCGGTGCCGAACAGCCCGCCGTTGCCGAGCGAGAACAGGCCGCCCACGAGCTGGCCCGAGCCGCCGGGGCTGCGGCCGAAGATCTCGGGGTCGAACGGGTGCAGCCACACGTCGACGCGCGCCTGGACGTGGCCGAACGTCGACGCCGCGAGGACCGCGCCGACCGCGATGAGCAGGAGGCCGATGACGACCCAGCTCACGCGCTCGGTCGCGATGTAGAGCATCGCGACGAAGAGCCCGAAGAAGAGGAGCGACGTGCCGAGGTCGCGCTCGAACACGAGGATCGCGAGCGAGACGAGCCAGACGATGATGATCGGCCCGAGGTCGCGCAGGCGCGGGAGCTGGAGCCCGAGCACCTTGGGCCCGGCGAGCGCGAGCGTGTCCCGGTTCGTCACGAGGTAGCCGGCGAAGAAGATCGCGAACGCGATCTTCGCGAACTCCGCGGGCTGGAGCGAGAAGCCGAAGACGTTGATCCAGATCTGCGCGCCGTTGATGCGCGTCCCCAGGCCCGGGACGAGCGGCAGCGCGACGAGCACGATGCCCGCGATCATCGCGGTGTACGTGTAGCGCCGCAGGGTCCGGTGGTCGCGCAGGAACCAGATCACGGCGAACGCGCAGAGGATGCCCAGCGCGGTCCACTGGAGCTGGCGCGGCGCGAGGTCCTGGGTCCCGCCCGTGACCTGCGAGCCGAGGTCGAGGCGGAAGATCATCGCGAGGCCGATGCCGTTGAGCGCGACGGCGATCGGCAGGATCACCGGGTCCGCGTACGGCGCCTTGAAGCGCAGCAGCAGGTGCGCGGCGCCCGCGAGCACCACGGTGCCGATGCTGTACACGTAGAAGCGGCCCGGGAGCTCGCCCGTGAGCTGGAGGCCCACGAGCGCGTACGCCCCGATGCCCAGCGCGAGCGCGAGGACGAGCAGACCGAGCTCCGCGCCCCGGCCGGGGCGCACCTCGGTGGTCTCCACCGTGGCCATCAGGCCCCCGAGCCGGCGCCGCCGGTGGGTGCCGGGGTCACGTCGGGCGCCCCGGCCTCCGGGGTCTCGGTGGCGCCCTCGGTGGGCGCCTCCGTGGTGTCGTCGGTCGCGGGCGCGTCGGTGGACTCCTCCGCGGCCTCGGCGACGAGGCGCTCCGCCCGCGCGCGGGCGTCCTCGAGCGACTCCGCGGGGATCGTGGTCTCCAGGCGGTCGACGACGTAGCCCGGCAGGTCCGTGACGCGCGTCCCCGTGAGCTCGATCGGTGTCGACAGCGTCACCGGGCCCGCGTTCTCCGGGATGCCGCGGAACACGGCGACCTGGCCGTCGGCGACGCCGACGTAGTACTGCGTCTGCGTCCAGCGGTAGCCCGCCCAGCCGGCCACGCCCAGGCCCGCGACGACGAGGAGGATCGCGACGACCGTGATCCAGCGGCGAGGCGCGCGGCCGGGCCGCACGTCGTCGTCGCCGTCCCCCGGGGTCTCGGCCGGGGCTTCGGCCCCCTGCGCGGGATCCGCCGCGCCGTCCGCGGCGGGCTCCTCGGTCACGGCGGGCGCGTTCGCGCTCGCCATGAGGGCCGCCGCCCGGGCGGCGGGGCCGTCCGCGGCCGACGTCGGGGCGTCGCGGTCGATCGCGGCCGACCCGACGACCTGGGCCCCGGTGCCGGGCGCCGTGCCGTCGGGCAGCGTGTCGAGGTCCACGATGTCGGCCACCACGACCGTCACGTTGTCCGTGCTGCCCGCGCGCAGCGCGAGCTGCAGCAGGTGGTCGGCGCACTCGTCGACGTCGGGGGTGTCCGAGAGCGACTGGGCGATCGTCTCGGGGCTGACGAAGCCCGAGAGCCCGTCGGAGCACAGGAGCCAGCGGTCGCCCGGCTTCGCCTCGCGCACCGACATGTCGGGCGTGAGGTCGATGTCGAAGTCGCCGAGCACGCGCATGACGACGTTGCGCTGCGGGTGGGTCTCCGCCTCGTCGGGCGAGATTCGGCCCGTGTCCACGAGGTGCTGCACGAACGTGTGGTCGGTCGTGACCTGGGTGAGCTCGCCGTCGCGCAGCAGGTACGCGCGCGAGTCGCCGAGGTGCGCCATCGCGAGCTTGTTGCCCGCGCGCAGGATCGCGGTGACGGTCGTGCCCATGCCGACCAGCTCGGGGTCGGTCACGCTGCGGTCCACGAGGTCCTGGCGCGCGTGGTCGATCGAGCGCTCGAGCTCGGCGAGCGCGTCGTCCGGGCCGTGCGACTCGCCGTCGAGCGGTGCGAGCGCCGCGATGGCGATCGACGAGGCGACGTCTCCCCCGGCGTGGCCGCCCATGCCGTCGGCGACGACGAGGAGGTGCGGGCCGGCGTAGCCGGAGTCCTGGTTGTTGGAGCGCACGAGCCCGACGTCGGAGCGCGCGGCGTAGCGCAGGGCGATGTTCACTGCGGGCTACCTCTGCAGCTCGACGACGGACTGACCGATCCGCACCCGCGTGCCCGGACCCAGCGGCGTCACCTGGCCGATGCGCTGGTCCTCGACGTAGGTGCCGTTGGTGGAGCCGAGGTCCTCGACGAACCAGGACCCGTGCTGCGGGAAGATGCGCGCGTGGCGCGACGAGGAGTAGTCGTCGTCGAGCACGAGCGTGCAGCTCGGTGCCCGCCCGATGAGGATCGACGACGTCGTGAGGGGGATCGTCGTGCCCGTCAGCGGGCCGGCGGTGACGACGAGCCGCGACGGCCCGGCCGGCGAGGCAGGACGCGCGGGCTCGGGCGCCGCGGCAGGGGTGGGGCCCGACGTCGGGCGCGCGGCCTGCGCGGTGCCCTTGCGGCCCCGGCGCGGCGTGATCCTGGTGCCGTACAGGTCCCGACGCAGCACCCCGATCGCGGAGAGCACGAACACCCAGAGCAGCACCAGGTAGCCCAGCCGCAGCAGGGTGAACGTGAGGTCGGTCATGCGGGCCGGATCACCACTCCTCGTTGTCGGACGCGCCGGTCCAGAACATGATGCGGGTACGGCCGATCGTCAGGGAGTTGCCGTCCAGCAGCGTCGCGGCCGGCACCTGGTGACCCTCGACGAACAGGCCGTTGGTCGAGCCGAGGTCCGTCGCGATGACCCCCTCCGGCGTCACGCGGATCTCCAGGTGGCGGCGCGAGACCCCCGGGTCGTCGACGACGATGTCGGCCTCCGAGCCGCGGCCGATGACCGTGACCGGGCCCGTGAGCAGGTAGCGCTGCCCGTCGATGTCGACGAGCGGGTGCCGCGTGCTCGGGGACGCGGACGTCGCGGGCGCCACGTTGCCCCGCACGCTCGCCGAGCGGAGCTGGAAGCGGCCGACGTCGAGCGTGTCGTTCTGCTCGAAGCTCACGCTCACCGGGCCGACGAACGCGTAGTGCTGCGACGCCGCGTACTGCGTGACGTTCGACGCCAGCTCGTCGGCGAGCGTCTCCGCGCCCCACCCCTCGACCTGGCCGAAGTCGTCCACCGACAGCTCGATGGTGAACTCGTTGGGCACGACCGTGCGCTCGCGGTCCACGACGGCGGCGCGGTCGTCGACCTCGCGCCGCAGCGCGCTCGCGAGCTCGACGGGCTTGACCTCGCTGCGCCCGACCTTGGCGAACGCGTTGTTCACCACGCGCTCCACGCCCTTCTCGAAGCGGTCCAGGACTCCCATGCCACCTCCTCCCTCGTGCTCGCTCGTGCCGCGGCTCGCGCCGCGCGGTCGTCGTCTGCTCCTCCGGACGTGCTCCTGGTGGCCCCCTCGTGCATACCCGCGTCCCGGGCAGACTACCTAGATCGTATCGATCACGTCTGCGCCGGAGGCCCGATTCGTCGCACGATCTCCGGACGGATGTGGCGCGTTCGGGGCGGAGCGTGTGAACGTCGGGCGCCCGGCCGTCGGGGCTCTCGTCGGTGCGCGACGACCGGCACGTGGCCGTCGTCACGTCAGGCCGAGCGGTTCCAGGCGCCGTCGTGCGTCGTGCTAGTCTTCTGCGGCACGCGCGAGTGGCGGAATGGCAGACGCGCTGGCTTCAGGTGCCAGTGTCCGAAAGGGCGTGGGGGTTCAAGTCCCCCCTCGCGCACGTGACGAGGTTCCGACTGGTGCAGTCGGAAGGCCCTCGAGAAGTCCCGGTCAGGTTCTCCTGGCCGGGACTTCGTGCATCCCCGGGACGGTGCGGTCCGGGCGTGGCCGGGGACGGGGTCGCGCCCTCGCGTCGCGGCGTCCATCGGGTCAGCGTGACGGTCGTGGGTCGCCCTCGGGGCCGAGGTCCTCGAGCTCGGCGACGAGCGTGCTGTGCTCGGCGTCGCGCCGGACGGCGGCGCCGAGCGCGGCGGCCCGGCGCCGGTACGCGGCGTCGCCGAGCACCTGCCCGACAGCCCGCGCGACCCGTTCCGCGGAGGCCTTCCGCGACAGCGCGACGCCCGCGCCCCGCAGCGTGACGCGCACGGCGTTGTCGCTCTGGTCGCGCCCGTGCGGCAGGACGACGACGGGGCAGCCCGCCGCGAACGCCTTGAGCAGCGTGCCGTGCCCGCCGTGCGTGACGACGAGCACGGCGTCGCGCAGCACCTCGTGGTGGGGAGCGGCGGAGACCACGGAGACGTTCGCCGCGCCCGGCACCGCGTCGGGCGCGAGCCCCTGCCCGGTCGTGACGACGCCGCGCACGGGCAGCGTCGCGAGCGCGGCGACGATGCGCCGCAGGAGCGCGGCCTGGTCCTGGAACGTCGACGACAGCGCGACGAGGACGAGCGGGGCGTCGCCCGGCGGTGCGGCCCACGGGACGCCGTCGGCCCACGCCGGGTCGTCGAGCACGGGCCCCACGTACCGGGCGTTCGCCGGGAGCGGGCCGGGGAGGTCGAATGCCGGGCTCGTCATGACGAGCTGGCGGCGTGCGGCGCTCATCTGCTCCCACGAGCGCCCGAGCGGGTCGAGGCCCAGATCGGCGCGCAGGGCGTTGAGCCGGTCGCGCGTGTACCGGTCGAACACGCGCGTCGAGAGACCGGTGATCGCGCGGTCGCGCAGCCGGCCGAGCGGCCCGCGCGCGGGCGTGAGCCCCGCACCGAACGGCGTGCGGCCGGGCGTGGGCAGGGCGTAGACGTTGGGGATCAGGACGTCGAACGGGATCCCGCGCGACTGCGCCGCGATCATCGCGCCGAACGCGAAGACGGACGTCACGACGAGGTGAGGACGCTCGTCGTCGACGGCCGCGAGCACGTCGCGCGCGTAGTCCGGCGCGGGCCCCGCGATGAGGTGGTCGCCCATGTCGCGCGCCTGCGCGAGCAGGCTGGGCGCCGCCCAGTCCTGGAGAGGGTCGTGCGCCGGGTCGCGGTCGGGGCGGTTCGGCGCGGTGCGCCACGGGACGAGCGTCGCACCCGTCGCGCGGACCTCGGGAGCCATCGAGTCCTCGGCGAGCACGCGCACGCGGTGCCCGCGCTCCACGAGCCGCCGCACGGCCCCCACCTCCGGCGGGACCGTGCCGCCGCCGTCGGTCAGGGCGAAGAGGTACGTGCGAGGCATGGCCCACCCCCGGTCGCGGCCGGCGAGGGCGTCCCGCCTCGCGACGTGACGACCGCGTCGCAGGACCACGCTAGCCCCCACGACCGCTCCGCCAACCCTAGATCTGCTAGGGTCTGTATCCCTAGAAGAACTAGGCATAGGAGTGCCATGCGTATCGACAAGGACCTCGTGGCCGCGTCGGCCACCCCGCTCGTGCTCGGGATCCTCGCGGACGGCGAGTCGTACGGGTACGCGATCCTCAAGCGCGTCGACGAGCTCTCGGGCGGCCGCATGCAGTGGACCGACGGCATGCTCTACCCGCTCCTGCACCGGCTGGAGCGGCTCGGTCTCGTCGAGGCGTCGTGGGGCACGTCCGACGTCGGGCGGCGCCGCAAGCACTACGCGATCACCGCCGCGGGGCGCGAGGCGCTCGTCGAGCGCCAGGCGCAGTGGGACGTCGTCGCGCACGCGCTCCACCAGGTCTGGCGCGCGGCGCAGGACGGGCTGCCGACCCCGCCGCGCGTCGCGGAGGGGTGGGCCTGATGGGCGCCACGACCGCTCCCGCGGGCGGGGCGAGCCCGGGCCCGCACGCCGCGCTCGAGGCCCAGATCGACCAGTGGCGCGGCTACGTCCGCCGCCGCGAGGCCATCTCCGGCGCGGACGTCGACGAGATGGAGGACCATCTGCGCGAGCGGGTCGAGGACCTCCGCGCGACCGGGCTCGACGACGACGAGGCGTTCCTCGTCGCGGTGAAGCGCATGGGCACGCTCGACGACCTCTCGCGCGAGTTCGCGCAGGAGCACTCCGAGCGGCTGTGGAAGCAGCTCGTCCTCGTCGGCGAGCAGCCGACCGGCCGCACGCGGTCGTGGCGCGAGCTCGCGGTGGTGCTCGCGCTCGCCGTCGCGGTGGGCGTCACGGTGAAGGTCGCGACCGTGCTCCTCCCGTGGGAGACGGTCGGCCTCAACGTCGGGCTCCTCGTGCTGCCGTTCCTCACGGCCTACCTCGCGTGGAAGCGGCAGGTCACGGCGCGCGTGGTCGGCGCGCTCGTCGTGCCGTTCGTCGCGCTGGGCCTCGTCCTCAACCTGTACCCGTTCCAGCCCACGGACTCGACGTTCGTCCTCGCGGCGCTCGCCGCGCCCGTGACGCTGTGGTCCGTCGTCGGGCTCGCGTACGTCGGCGGGCGGTGGCGCTCGGACGCACGACGCATGGACTTCGTGCGGTTCACGGGCGAGCTCGCCGTGTACTACACGCTCATCGCGCTCGGCGGCGGCGTCCTGCTCGGCCTGACGATCGGGGTCTTCTCGCTCGCCGGCGTCGACCTCGAGCCCTACCTCGACGCCTGGATCCTGACCCTGTGCGTCCCGGCGGCGCTGATCGTGGCCGCGTGGCTCGTCGAGGCCAAGCAGAACGTCGTCGAGAACATCGCGCCCGTGCTCACGCGCGTCTTCACGCCCCTGACGCTCGTCATGCTCCTCGCCGCGTTCGTCGTCCTCGCGACCGCAGGGAACCTCGCCGCCGTCGACCGCGAGCTGCTCATCCTCATGGACGCGATCCTCGTGCTCGTCCTGTGCCTGCTCCTCTACTCGGTCTCGGCACGCGACCCGCTCGCGCCCGGGTCGTTCTTCGACGGCCTCCAGGTCGTCCTCGTCGTCGCGGCGCTCGCGGTCGACGCCGTCGCGCTCACGGCGATGCTCACGCGCATCGCCGAGTTCGGCGTCAGCCCCAACAAGGCCGCCGCGCTCGGGCTCAACCTGCTCCTGCTCGTGCACCTCGTGTGGTCCGCCGTCCTCGCGACGGCGTTCCTGCGCGGGCGGCGCCCGTTCGCCGACCTCGTCGCCTGGCAGACCCGGTTCCTGCCCGTGTACGCGGCGTGGGCCGCGATCGTGGCCGTCGTCTTCCCGCCCGTGTTCGGCTTCGTCTGACGACCCGCCGTGCCGGGCCCGCGGCGGGCCCGGCACGGCAGGGTGCCGGGCGGTCGTTCAGCGGACGGGCTGCGGCGCCGCGTCGGTCGCCGGGAGCGACGGCGCCTCGCCACCCGCCCGGAACATGCGCCGCACCAGCGGGCGCAGCGCGCGCGACCGCATGACGCCGGTGGTCGCGCGCAGCACCGCCGCCTCCAGCCGGCTCCCCGGCACCATGCGGGCGATGCCCCCGCCGGGATCTTCCTCCCCGCCTCGACGAACGGGGCGACGTCGGCCGCGTACCGCCGCGCCGCGCCGGCGGGGTCGTCGGGGGTCGCCCCCAGCCGCATGGCGAGGAGGTAGGCGCCGACCAGGGCGTTCGCGGTGCCCTGGCCCGTCATGGGCGAGCCGCGCGACGCCGCGTCCCCCAGGAGCACCACCCGGCCGGCGACCGGGTCGGGGACGTCGAGAACGCCGCGTAGCCGCCGAGGGAGGTCACGAACTGCTCCTCCGGCCCGAACGCGAGCCGACGCGTCGCGGAGTGGACGCCGTCGGCCCCGACGACGAGGTCGAAGCGTGCGGCGTCGGGCGGGCGGCCCGGCCCGAGCTGAGCGAGGCCGACCTCGCGGCCGTCGCCCGGCTCGACCTCGTGCTCGTGCAGAGCCTCGGCATCCTCTGGCTCCTCGACCCGGACGCCGTCCCGAGCGGGGACGAGCTCGCGCGCGCCGTCGCCGTCGTCGCCGGACGGGCGGACGACGAGGGCTGACGCCGCGTGCGCCCGGGCGTAGCGTGGCGGGATGGCCGCCGCCACTCCCGGAGGGCCGCCCGAGGACGGGCTGGTCGACTGGTTGCTCGACGCCGACCCGGCGCTGCGGTGGCGGGTCGAGCGCGACGTCGTGCACGCGCCTCCCGAGGTCTGGGAGGCGACGCGGGCGCGCGTCGCGACCGAGGGCTTCGGCGCGCGCCTGCTCGCGCTGCAGGACCCCGACGGGCAGTGGGCGGGCGGCGCGTACTTCCCGGCGGACGCGGGAGCGGTGGACGCCGGCGGAGCGCCCGAGGAGGGCCAGCCCTGGACGGCGACGACGTGGTCGCTCGTCGCGCTGCGCGAGTGGGGGCTCGACCCTGGCGTGCTGCGCGCGCGCCGCACGCCCGAGCTGCTCGCGGCGCACAGCCGCTGGGAGTACGACGACCTGCCCTACTGGGGCGGCGAGGTCGACTGGTGCATCAACGGGTACACGCTCGCCGCGGGTGCGTGGCTCGGGGCCGACGTCTCGGAGCTGCTCGCCGCCGCCGTGGCGGGCCGGCTGCCCGACGGCGGGTGGAACTGCGACTGGGTCGAGGGCGCCACCGTCTCCTCGTTCCACTCGACCCTCAATGCGCTCAAGGGCCTGCTCGCGTACCAGGAGCTCGCGGGCGGCAGCGACGAGCTGCGGGCGGCGCGTCGCTCCGGCGAGGAGTACCTGCTGCGCCGCGGCCTGTTCCGCCGCCTGAGCACCGGCGAGCCCGTCGGGGACTGGGTGTTCCGTCTCGCGTACCCGTTCCGTTGGTACTACAGCGTGCTCAACGCGCTGGTCTACCTGCGCGAGGCGTCGCTGCTCGACGGGACGCCTCCCGACCCGCGCGCGGCGGACGCCGTCGAGCACGTCCGCCGCGCCCGGCGCCCGGACGGCACCTGGCTCCAGGGCCGGCGCCACCCGGGCCGGGTGTGGTTCGAGGTCGACGCCCCCGCGGGCGAGCCGTCGCGCTGGCTCACCTACCACGCGACCGTCGTCCTCGACTGGTGGGACGGCGCGGGCGTCAGGACGTCAGCGCGCCCGACACGACCTCGGCGCCGTCGAGCACCGCGATGAGCTCGTCGAACCACTCGACGTAGCTCGCGTAGGTGAACGGCCGCTTGTCGTCCCACCCGACGACCTGGCCCGCCTGCACCGCGGGCAGCCCCGCGTAGACGGGGTTGGCGGCCATCGCCTCGTCGGAGCCCGTGTAGCTCAGCACGACGTCGGCCGGGTGGTCCGGCACGCGCTCCCAGCTCAGCTCGGCCCAGCCCTCCTGGTCCTGCGGCCCGCCGATCGTGAAGCCCAGCTCCTCGAGCAGCGCGAGCTGGCCGAGGTTCTTCTGGCCCACCCACAGCTGCTCCGCGCCGTTGAGCGGCAGGATCGTCAGCGGCTTCTCCGCCGCGATGCCGCGCAGCGTGTCGAGCCGCTCGTCGAACGCGGCCTTCGCGTCCGCGACCTCCGGCGAGTCGACGTCGCCGCCGAGCGCCTCCGCGAGCGACGCGTAGTCCTCGATCACCTCGACGACCGGCCGGCCCGAGAACCTCATGCCGACGAACGGAGCGACCGCCGTCGCCTCCTCGATGACCGTGTCGTCCCACCAGGTCCAGGCCGTGCCGTCCTCGTTGCCGAACCCGATCACGAGGTCGGGCTCGAGCGCGAGCAGCTTCTCCAGGTTGAGCTCGGCGTCGGCCCCGACGACCTCCATCTCGTCGACCCGGGCGTTGCCGATCGACAGCGCGCCGGCGTCGGAGAAGCCGTAGCCGAACACCCCGGCGGGCCGCACGCCGTAGTCCCACAGCGCCGCGGCGGTGTAGCCGTCCACGACGAGGCTGTCCGGCGCCTCGTCGAGCGCGTACGTCGTGCCGTAGCCCGAGGACGTCCAGGACCAGCCGTCCGCGGCCGCGGCCGGGTCCGCGCCGTCGGTCCCGGGTTCGGTGCCGGCCGAGCACGCGGCGAGCGTGGCCACGAGCCCGACGGCGAGCGCGCCGGCGGCGAGGGAGCGCACCGGGCGCCGGTGCCGGGTCGGGCGGGCTGCCGTGGGCAGGGTGGACGAGGGACGGGTGGTGCGGGTCATGCGTTGCTCCTCCGACGAGGCGGTGCGGGCGAGCGCAGGACGGTGGGGGGCCGGTCGGGCGGGTGGGTCGACCGGCGGGGAACGGGGGCCGCGCGGTCAGGCGCGGCGAGGACGACCCTCGGGCACGACGAGCGGGGTGCCCGTCACGGGGTCGGCGATGATGCGGCACGGCAGGCCGAACACGTCCTCGACCAGGTCGGCCGTCACGACGTCGGCCGGCGCGCCCTCGGCGACGACCGCGCCGTCCTTCATGGCGATGAGGTGCGTCGCGTAGCGGCACGCGTGGTTGAGGTCGTGCAGCACCGCGACGAGCGTGTGCCCGCGGTCGCGGTTGAGGTCGGCGCACAGCTCCAGCAGCTCGATCTGGTGCGCGATGTCGAGGAACGTCGTCGGCTCGTCGAGCAGGAGGAGGGGCGTCTCCTGCGCGAGGACCATGGCGACCCACACGCGCTGGCGCTGCCCGCCGGAGAGCTCGTCGACGAGGCGGCCCGAGAGCTCGGTCGTCCCGGTCGCGGCGAGCGCGCCGACCACCGCGGCCTCGTCCTCGCGCGACCACTGGCGCAGGAGCTTCTGGTGCGGGTAGCGCCCGCGCGCGACGAGGTCGGCGACGGTGATGCCCTCGGGGGCGATCGACGTCTGCGGCAGGAGGCCGAGGCGTCGCGCGACCTCCTTGGCGGGGATCGACGATATCGAGCGGCCGTCGAGCACGACCTGCCCCCGCGACGGCTTGAGCAGGCGCGACAGCGCGCGCAGCAGCGTCGACTTGCCGCACGCGTTCGGCCCGACGATCACCGTGAACGACCCGTCGGGGATGCTCACGTCGAGGTCGGAGGAGATGACGCGGTCGTCGTAGCCGACCGTGATCCCGTCGGCGTGCAGGCGGTCCGCGGGCGGGACGCGGTCGGCGCGCGCGTCGGTCGGCGCGTCGGCGACGGCGCCGCTCGGGGCGGCCGCGAGGTTCGTGAGAGCCACCGGGGTCCTTCCGGTCTGCGGGTTCGTGGTCACTTGCGGGCCTCGCGGACGAGGAGCCAGACGAGGTAGGCGCCGCCGACGCTCACGGTGACGACGCCGACGGGGAGCTGGGTGGGCGCGAACGCGCGCTGGGCGACGAGGTCGCTCGCCGCGAGCAGCACGGCGCCCATGACGGCGGCGGGGAGGATCCGCACGCCCGCGGCGCCCGTGAGGCGGCGCGCGAGCTGCGGGGCGGCGAGGGCGACGAACGCGATGGGCCCGGCCGCCGCGGTCACGAGGGCCGTGAGCGCGACGCCGACGATCACGAGGGCGAGGCGCACCCGCTCGCTGCGCAGGCCGAGGGCCGCCGCGGCGTCGTCCCCGAGCTCGAGCAGCCCCATGCGCGGCGCGAGCCACAGGAGCGGGAGCGCGAGGAGCGCCGCGAGCACGCACGCGGGGACCGCCTGCGCCCAGGTCATGCCGTTGAGCGACCCGGCGCCCCACACGGCGGCCGCCATCGCGGTCTCGAGATCCGCCTTGACGATGAGCCACTGGTTGACGGACGCGAGCATCGCGGACACGGCGATGCCGACGATGATGAGCCGGAACCCCTGGACCCCGCGCCGGTACGCCAGGAGGTACACGACGCCCGCGGTGACGACGCCGCCGACGAGCGCGCCCGCCGCGACGCCGACGTACCCGCCGCCGAGCAGCATGATGACGACGAGCGCGCCCGTGTACGCGCCGGTGTTGAACCCGATGACGTCGGGGCTGCCCAGCGGGTTGCGCGTGAGCGACTGGAAGATCGCGCCGCTCGCGCCGAGCGCCGCGCCGAGCACGAGCGCCATGAGCGCGCGCGGCAGGCGCCACTCCACGACGACCATGTGCACCGGGCCGTCGGCGGCGCCCACGAGCGCCTGGAGCACCTGGGGCACGGTGAGCGGGTAGTCGCCGGTGGTCAGCGCGACGACGCCGATCGCGAGCGCGACGAGCAGCAGCACCCCGCACACGGCGAGCGTGCGCAGGTCGAGGCGCAGGCTCGCGCGGCCGCCGAGCCCCCGCACGACGCGCGTGGGGCGGCCGAAGTCGACGCGGTGCGCGCGGTCGGACGAGGGCCCGCCCACGCGCGGTCCCACGGGCGCGTCGTCCCGGACCGGGGCGCTCACAGCCCGCTCGCCTTCGAGCGGCGCACGAGCGCGATGAGGACCGGCGCACCGACGAACGCCGTGACGATCCCGACCTGCAGCTCGCCGGGCATGACGACGACCCGGCCGACGACGTCGGACACGAGCAGCAGGACGGGCGCGAGCACGGCCGAGTACGGCAGGATCCAGCGCTGGTCGGGACCGACCGTCCAGCGCGCGACGTGCGGCACCATGAGCCCGACGAACGCGATCGGCCCGGCCGCCGCCGTCGCGGCGCCGCACAGCAGCATCACCGCGACGCCGACGAGGACGCGCGTGCGCCCCACGTGCGCGCCGAGCGAGCTCGCGAGGTCGTCGCCGAGCGCGATCGTGTTGAGCGGGCGCGCGACGACGAGCGCGATGACGAGCCCGACCACGACGAACGGCGCGATCGTGCCGGCCATCTCCATCGTGCGGCCGGCCAGCGAGCCGGCGCCCCAGAAGCGCATGCGGTCGAACGCCGCGGGGTCGAGCAGCGTGATCCCCTGCGAGATGCCGCCCAGGACGGCCCCGAGCGCGACGCCCGCGAGGGTGAGGCGCACGGGCGTCGCTCCCCCGCGCCCCTGCGACCCGATGGCGTAGACCGCCACCGTCGCGACGACCGCCCCGGCGAACGCGAACCAGATGAAGGACTGGATGTCCGTGAACCCGAGGAACGCGACCGCGAGCACGACGGCGAACGCCGCCCCGGCGTTGACGCCGAGGATGCCCGGGTCGGCGAGCGGGTTGCGTGTCATGGCCTGGATGAGCCCGCCCGCGACCCCGAGCGCGGTGCCGACCAGCAGGCCGACGATCGTGCGGGGCAGCCGCAGGTCGCGGATGATCACGTGGTCGCCCGAGCCGTCGTACCCGGTGAGCGCGTCCCAGACGGTGCCGAGCGGGACCGGCTTGGAGCCGACGACGAGGCTGAGCACGATCGCGACCGCGAGGACCACGACGGCGACGAGGAGCCCGAGGCTGCGGCCCGCGTTGGTGCGGGCGACCCCGGCCGGGCGGTCGTCACGGCCCGTCGCGGGCCGGACGGGCCCGTCGGGGACGCCGATCGGCGCGTCGGCGGTCGCGGGCGAGGTCATGGTGCTCGGATCTGCTCGGGGGCGCGTGCCCGGTCGGTGGTGGCCTAGTGAGGTTACCCTCACCTTAATTCACGCCAGGGTGGGCCCGGCAAGACGGTGGGGCGCGACGTCGGGGTGACTCCCCTCACGGCCGAGCCTCGCCCGCCGTCCTCCCCGGGGCCCCGCCGCGGGGTCCCGCAGATTCCTGACAGCGTTTCCCCGTGCAGGTCCGGCGTGTGCGAGAGTGGCCGCATGACCTCGCACGTCCCCGTCGCCGCCGACCACGTCGTCACCGTCGACGACCAGGGTCGCCGGACCGGCACCTTCGAGCGCGCCGCGGTCCACACGACCGAGACGCCCCTCCACCTCGCCTTCTCCTGCTACGTGCTCGACGACGCGGGCCGCCTCCTGCTCACGCGGCGCGCGCTCGGGAAGCGCACGTGGCCGGGCGTGTGGACCAACTCCTTCTGCGGGCACCCGCGCTGGACCGAGACCACCGAGGAGTCGATCGTCCGCCACGGGCGGCACGAGCTCGGGCTGGAGATCGCGGGCCTCGAGGTCGCGGTGCCGGGCTTCCGCTACCGCGCCGTCGACGCATCCGGCGTCGTGGAGAACGAGATCTGCCCGGTCTACGCGGCGCGCGCGGCGGGCACGGTCGAGCCGAACCCCGACGAGGTCATGGAGACCGCCTGGGCGGACCCGCGCGACGTCGCGCGCGCGGTCGCCGCGACCCCGTGGGCCTTCAGCCCGTGGATGGTGCTCCAGGTCGCCGCTCTCGGCGCCGCGAGCACCGAGGGCGACGGCCCGACGGCGCTCCTCGCCGCGGCGTTCGGGCCCACCTCGGCCTGACACCCGGTCGACCGTCCGCGAGACGCTCAGCGCGTCGTCTGCGGGTGTCGCGCCCGGGCGCTGCGCAGCCGCTCCGGGACCGCGAGCCGGTCCGCGCCCTGGGGCGAGACCTGTACCGGCTGCGCGGGCAGCGCGAGCGCCTCGACCTGCTCGGCGCCCGGCACCCCGGCCGCGCGCGCGGCGTCGCCCAGCGCGCGGACGACCTGCTCCTGGCGACGCGGGTCGCGGGCCGAGAAGACCCAGAGGTCGACGGCCGTCGCGGTCGCGAGGTCGACGTGCAGCCCCCGCGCGCGCGCCTGCCGGAGGCGGCTCGGCGCGACCCCCACGAACGTCACGGCGCGGCGCGACCAGAGCACGGTGCGCGACGCCGTCGACACGCCGCGGTCGGTGAGCAGCAGGCCGAGGGTGCGCGGGCTCGCGACGGCGGCGCGCACGGTCCGGACGTCGAGGGCCGCGAAGGGCACCGCGACCGGGCGCAGGAACGGGGCGAACGAGCCGACGAGGATCCCGTGGTCGAGCACGACCAGCTTCTCGGACCCGAGGAACCAGAGGACCACGGCGGCGATCGCCGCGAACGACGGCAGGAGGTAGCCGATCGCGGCGGGTCCGGCGTTCCCCACGAGCGCCGGCCCGACGGAGAACACGAGCACCACGACCACCGTCACCGCCCACGCCGGGGCGTTCGGCGTCGCCGCCGACACGTGCCGGACCGTGCCGAGGCCCGACCGCGCCGCGTGGTGCCTGACCTTGCGCGTCGCGCGCGCGCCGGTCGCGGGCGCCGCCGTCGGCCCGCTCATCGACCGAGCAGCTCGAGCGGGAGCCGGCGGACCGTGGCCGCCCCGACCTCGGAGAGGGTGAGCGAGGTCGGCGCGCCGTCGGCCCCGTGCTCGCCGCCCCGGACCGTGTACACGCCGTCGGGCGTCGCGTAGACGCTCACCTGCTCGAGGACGTCGGAACCCGCGCGCACGGCGCCGAGCGTCGTCACGGCCAGCGCGTCCGCGAGCTCCGGCAGGCTCGGCGCCCGGGCGGCGAACTCGTCGGGCGTGAACGTCTGGGAGCGCCCGTCGAGCAGGGCCTTCGAGCCCGGGTCGACGAAGACCGCGAGCCGGCCCGCGAGCTCGGACAGCGGGTAGACGCTGAACGCGTGGTGGCCGCTCGGGGCGACCTCCTCCTCCAGCACGCGGTCGTCCTCGTGGAGGTAGACGTACACCCAGTGCCGGCCGATCGACGTCGTGCGCTCGACGGACAGGATCGCGTGCGCCGTGCGGCGCAGGACGAGCGGACCCGTGATCTCCGGGACGGCCTCGATGCCGACGGCCGGCCGGCCGTCCACGGGCTCGGCCGCGGCCGCGTCCTCGCTCGGCACGACCATGCCGCGCGCGAGGAGCGAGCGGAGCGCGACGCGGCCCACGAGCGTGCGGTCCGCGCCCTCCTGCGCGTCGAGCCACGGGACCGCCACGAGCTGGGGGTTCTGGAGGCCGTCGAGGATGACGATCTCCTCGTCCGTGAGCGTCACGACGTGCGTGACCTCGCCCGGGGTCGCTCGCTCCAGCGCGCGCTCGGCCGCGGCGACGTCCGACGCGGACCACCGCATGGTCTGCTGGGTCACGAGAAGAGCCCTCCGACGAAGTCACCGGCGGCGGAGAGACCGTCGCCGATCGCGTCCCCGACGTCGGACGCGACGTCCCCGATCGTATCGACCGCGTCGCTCGCGAAGTCGGTCACGGTGTTCCACCCGTCCGCGAGGTACGGGCCGGGGTTGGTCGCGAACCCGGAGATCGCGTCCCAGTTGTCGACGACGAGGTTCCCCAGCGCCCAGGCGCCCGCGACGACGCCCGCGCCCACCACGATCCCGATGCCCACCGGGTTGGTGAGCATGCCCGCCATCATGAGCATCGTCCCCGCGCCGCCCACGACCGACAGGCCGCCCATGACGCGGTCGACGCCGCCCCGGACGCCGTCGTACTCGGTGTTGAACATCTGGTTGAAGCCGCCGATGACGCCGAACAGGCCGCCGACGCCGCCCGCGAGCCGGCCTGCGGTCCCGAGGCCGCCGAGGAGCCCCATCGCGTCGTCGAGGACCATGCCGCGCGCGAAGACCGACGCGCTCGCGGCGGCGTCGGACAGGTCGGCGAGGCGGCTGGCCTGCAGGAACGCGGTGAGGGACTGGCCGACCTTCCAGGCCTTCAGCCCGTCGAGGACGAACATCGTCGACTCCCCGAGGGTCTCCCCGACGTCCCAGATCGACCCGGCGAGCGTGGTCCCGCCACCGAGCGGCCCGCCGCCGGGGCCCGTGGGCACGCCCGGGCCGGGCACGCCGGGGGACGGGATGGCGCCGCCCTCGGTGCTCGTCAGGTACTGCTCGTCGGCGTTGCGCAGCACCGCCTGCGACGCCTCGGCGAGCGTCTGGCTCACCCCGCGCAGGAGCGCCACCGAGGACCCGGTCCACTCGCCCCGGAACTGGTCGGCGTCGCCGCCCTGCCACCGGCCGGCGGCCTCCACGAGTCCGCTGACCTCGGACGTCGTGCTCACGAGCTGGTCGGAGGCGGAGCGCAGCGACTGCGCGAGCCTCCTCAGCTCGGTGACGTCGGCGCCCCACATCCCGCTCACGTCGTCTGGTCCCCTCGCTGGTCGATCGGTGTCCTCGCCGCGCGCCGCCTGTCACGGAACGCGCGAAACGGGCATCGCGGAGGTTACCGCGCGCACCTGCCCCGCGGCGACGGGGAGGGCTCCCCGTCGGCGCGCGACGGGCCCGGCGCGCATGTACGGCAACGGCACCCGCACGGGTGACAATCGACGCATGCCTGCCGCGGTCCCCGACACCCCCGCCACCTCCGACCGGGCGGCCGACGTGCCCGTCCCCGCCCGGGACGCCTCGTTCGAGGAGCACGTGGCGTGGGCCCGCGCCGTGCCCGTGGTCGGGTTCGACCTCTCGCCCGTGGCGGACCGCGTCGTCGAGGACGCGCTGCCGTGGGACTACGCCGCGCTCGCTCGCGAGCTGGTCGGCAGCGGGCGCGGCCCGGTGCTCGACCTCGGGACCGGCGGCGGCGAGCTGCTGTCCACGCTGGGCCCGCTGCCCGCCGGGTCGGCGGCGACCGAGGGCTGGGCGCCCAACCTGCCGGTGGCCCGACGCCGGCTGGAGCCCCTGGGCGTCGACGTCCGGGCGGTCGAGGGCGACGAGGAGCAGCTCCTGCCGTTCTTCGACGGCCAGTTCGCGGTCGTGCTCGACCGACACGAGGAGTTCGACCCCGACGAGGTGCTGCGCGTGCTGGAGCCCGGCGGCGTGTTCCTCACCCAGCAGGTCGACTCGCGCGACGGCCTGCGCCTCAACACCGCGCTCGGCACCGAGCTCCCGTGGGACCCGGACTCCGTGACGCTCGCCGCGGCGGTGGAGGTGCTGCGGGACGCGGGGTTCGTCGTCGACGTCGCGCGCGAGCACGAGGGCCTGCGCCGGTTCCGCGACCTGTCCTCGCTGCTCTGGTACCTCAAGCTCATGGCGTGGCAGGTGCCGGACCTGGCGTCGCTCGCGCCCGAGGCGGTCGCCCGGTACGAGGCGCCGCTGCGCGCCCTGCACCTGCACCTCGCCGCGGGCCACGAGTTCGTCGACGAGGCGCCGCGCTTCCTCGTCGTGGCTCGCAAGCCCTTCTGACGCCCCCGCCCCATTTCATGCCCACAGCGGGCCGGGCCGGGGCGGGGCCGTCGAGTCGCGGACCACGAGCTCGTGGTCGGTGCGCTTGCGGCGGGGGCGGCCCGACGGCGGCCGGAGCGCGAGCTCGAACGCCGTCGCCCCCATCTCGCTCATCGGGAGGCGCACCGTGGTCAGCGCGGGCGCGAGGTCCTGGGCGACCTGGATGTCGTCGAACCCGGTGACGGACATGTCGCGCGGCACGACGACGCCGCGCTCGCGCAGCAGGGACAGCACGCCCGTGGCCATGGCGTCGTTGAGCGCGAGGATCGCGGTGGTGTCGGGGCGCTGGGCGAGGATGCGCTGCGTGGCGTCCCGCCCGCCCTCGCGCGTGAACGGCGCGTGCACGACGAACAGGTCGTCGGGGTCGAGGCCCTGGGCCGCGACCGCGCTCCGGATGCCGGCCATGCGGTCCGCGACGGTCGTGAGCCGCTCGGGCCCGGCCGCGACGGCGAGGCGCCGGTGGCCCAGACCGAGGACGTGGTCGGTGAGGCTCGCGGCCGCCGCCTCGCTGTCGGGGAGCACCGCGTCGCTGTGCAGGTGGTGCCGCCCGATGACGACGACGCGCCCCCCGGACTCCTGGAACGCCTCGAGCTCGCGCGCGGCGTCGGCCTCCATCGCGGGCTCGACGTACCCGGACCCGGCGACGAGGATCGCGCCCACGCGGTGCGCGCGCATGAGGCGGATCTGCGTGACCTCGGCGCTGGGCTCGCGCTCGGTGTGGCTGATCTGCACGCTCCAGCCGTGCTCGGTCGCGACGCGCACGACGCCGCTCGCGATCTCGGAGAAGTACGGGTCGCCGATCTCGTAGACGAGCAGGCCGGCGACCGACGTCGTGCCCCCGGCGAGCGTGCGCGCGTGCGGGTTGGCGATGTAGCCCATCTCCGTGGCGACCTCGCGGACGTGCTCCGCGAGCACCTCCGAGACGCCGTCGCTGCCCGACAGCGCGCGCGACGCGGTCGCGAGGGACACGCCCGCGCGCTCGGCGACGTCGACCAGCCGCAGCGCGCTGCGACCCTTCGTGGTCCGACTCTCTCGACGCACCCCTGCTCCGCTCGTCCGTGCGTCGCCCGGTCGGTGGCCCGAAGGCCCTCCCCGACGTGACGCTTGCCACATCCGCTGTCCGCACCGTACTCTAGCGGAAGCGCTTACGAAAGCGCTTTCGCAATGCAGCAGTCTCGTACGGAGCAGTACGGCCTCAGGTCTTCACTACGACGAAGTAGGGAGAGTCACGTCCATGCATTCTCGGTCGACTCCACGGATGTCCACCCGCCCCCGCTCACGCCGCGCGCTCGCCCTCGCGGCCGGCGTGTCCGCGACGGCGCTCGTCCTCACGGCGTGCTCCGGCGGGTCCGACGGCGAGGGCGGAGGCGGCGGGTCCGACGACCCGATCGTCATCGGTATCTCCCTCCCGCTCACCGGCGACTTCTCCGAGCCCGGCAAGGGCGTCCAGCGCGGCTACGAGGCCTGGGCGCAGTTCGTCAACGAGGACGGGGGCCTCCTCGGGCGGCAGGTCGAGCTCAAGATCCTCGACGACCAGTCCAACGCGGACCGCGTCGTGCAGGACTACGAGGCGCTCATCGCCCAGGACGAGGTCGACCTCGTGTTCGGGCCGTTCTCCACGCGCCTCGTCGTGCCGAGCGCCCGCGTCGCCGAGGAGTACGGGATGCTCTTCGTCGAGCCCGCCGGCGCCGCGAACGAGGTCTTCGAGCAGGGCTTCGAGAACCTCTTCTACGCCGCCCCCGCCGTCGCCGACGACCACTACAACTACCTCGCGGACCACATCCTCGACATGCCCGAGGGCGAGCGCCCGCAGACCGTCGCCGTCGCGGCCATGGACGACCCCTTCGCCCAGGGCACGGCCTACGGCCTGCGCGACAAGCTCGCGGACGCCGGGCTCGAGATCGTCGTCGACGAGGTCTACCCGCCCAACACCACCGACTTCTCCTCGATCGCCGCGAAGATCAACGACTCGGGTGCGGACATGGTCATCGGCGGCACGCAGTACCAGGACGCGGTGAACCTCATCGTGGCGCTGCAGCAGCTCAACTACCAGCCCACGCTCGCGGCGTTCTCCACCGCGCCGACCAACCCCGAGTTCTCGGCGGCGATCGGCGCCAAGACCGAGGGCATCCTCTCGCCCACCGGCTACACCGAGACCGCGAGCTGGCCGTCCAACGTCGACTTCGTCGAGCGGTACACGGAGCTGCACGGCAACCCGCCCGGCGAGGACGAGGCCAACGCGTACACGACCGGCCAGGTCGTCGCCGCCGCGGTCGAGGCCGTCGGGTGCGCCGAGCAGGGCGAGTGCCAGCAGGAGCTCATCTCGTGGCTGCGCAGCAACGAGGTCGAGACCGTCGTCGGGCCGCTGACCTGGGACGAGACGGGCAAGCCGCAGGGCGCCCACCTCATCCAGCAGTACGTGGACGGCGAGATCCAGATCGTCCTGCCGCAGGACGCCAAGGAAGCCGACTTCGTCTTCCCCAAGCCGGCCTGGTGATCACCTCGTGACAGGAACGCTCCTCTTCCAGAGCCTCGTGCTCGGCGTGCTGCTGGGAGGGCTCTACGCCCTCCTGGCAGCGGGCCTCACCCTGTACTTCGGCGTGATGCGCGTCGTGATGATCGCCCACTCGGCGTTCCTCATCCTCGCCGCGTACCTCGCCTGGTTCTTCAACCAGCAGACCGGCATGGACCCGCTGCTGTCGCTCGTCGTCACGGTGCCGCTGTTCTTCCTCGTCGGCGTGGGCATGCAGCGCCTGCTCATCACGCGCCTGCGGCCCGCGACGCTCACGATGATGTCCGTCCTCCTCACGTTCGCCGTCGCGCTCTTCATCGAGGGCATGATCGGCTTCGTCTGGAGCGGCACGCAGCGGCGCATCCAGCTCCCGTACTCGGGCGCGAGCATCGAGTTCTTCGGGGCGCGGATCGCCGTCGTGAAGCTCGTGGCCTTCGGGCTCGCGGCGCTGTCCCTCGCGCTGCTGTACCTGCTCATGAAGCACAGCCGGTTCGGCCAGGCCCTGCGCGCGACGATCCAGCACCGCGAGGCCGCGCAGCTCGTCGGCATCAAGACCGACCGCGTCGCGGGCTACGGCTTCGGCCTCGGCCTCGCGACCGCAGCCATCGGCGGGACCGCGCTGTCGCTCGACGCGACGATCTACCCGTCGCTGCACTGGCACTGGATCGGCCCGCTCATGGCGATCATCGTCGTCGGCGGCCTGGGGTCCATCCCGGGCGCCGCGATCGCCGCCATGGTGCTCGGCATCGGCCAGAGCCTGCTCCAGGTGCCGCTCGGCACCACGTGGGCGCAGACCATCTTCTACGTCGCGCTGTTCGCGACGCTGATGCTGCGGCCCCAGGGATTCTTCGGAGGTCGCCTTGCCCAACGCTTCTGACACCCGACCCGCGAGCCGCCGCGCGGCCGCCAGCCCGGTGCCCGACGGCGCGGGCTCGGCCGCCGCTGCCGCCGCACCTCCCGCACGCCGCCCCTGGGGCCGCGTCGTCCGCCTCGCCGTGCTCGTCGTCCTGGCCGTGCTCGTCCTGGCCTTCCCCACGATGGCGCCCAACGCGTACATCCTGTCGGCCGGCATCGTCGTCCTCAGCTACGCGTGCACCGCGACCGCCTGGAACTTCATGGGCGGCTTCACGGGGTACGTCTCGCTCGGGCACGCCGCGTTCTTCGGGCTCGGTGCCTACGGCACGGGCCTGCTGATCCGCGACCTCGGGCTCCCGAGCTTCGTCGCGTGGCTCGTCGCGGGCGCGCTCGTCCTGCTCATCACCATCCCCGTCGGGATCGCGGCGCTGCGCGTGCGCGGCGCGTCGTTCGTCATCGTGTCGATCTCGTTCGTGCTCATCCTGCTGCTCGTCTTCCAGGCGTGGGGGTCCTTCACGGGCGGGTCCGACGGCCTCGTCGTCCCGCGCCCGTTCCCCGACCTGCTGCGGCCCGAGCACCACCGCACGTTCTTCTACCTGTTCGCCGCGCTGCTCGTCGTCATGCTCGTCGCGTGGTGGGCGATCGACCGCTCGCGGTTCGGCACCGGGCTCAAGGCGATCCGTGAGGACGAGGACAAGGCCCAGGCGCTCGGCGTCCCGACGCGCAACTACAAGCTCGTCGCGTACGTCGTCTCGGCGACGTTCACCGGCCTCGCGGGCGGCATGTACGCCCTGTGGTTCGGCGACCTCGACCCGATCTTCCAGTTCTCCATCATGCTCGGCTCCTACATGGTGCTCATGGCGCTGTTCGGCGGCGTCCGGCACCTCTTCGGCCCGCTGCTGGGCGCCGTCGTCGTCGGCACGGGCCTGGAGTACTTCAAGCTCGAGTTCGGCGACACGCAGTTCCACCTCGTCGCCACCGCCCTGCTGCTCGGCGTCGTCGTCCTCTTCATGCCGGACGGGATCATCCCCGCGGCCCAGGCCCTCTTCAAGCGCTTCGGCCCGCAGGACTCCTCGATCCGCGAGATGACCGCGGCCGAGCTCCTCGAGCGCAACCGCGCGGCCGCCGCCCCGGCCGAGGGCGAGCCGACCGCAGGACCCACCACCGCCGTCGTCCCGCCGGACGACGACGGCGACGCGGCCCCTCGGACGGGCCCGGAGGAGGACCGATGACGACGACCACCGCGCAGACGACCCGCAACCTCGAGACCGTCGGCCTCACCAAGTCGTTCGGCGGCGTCCACGCCGTCCGCGACGCGACGGTCACGTTCCAGCACGGCAAGATCAACGCGCTCATCGGCCCGAACGGGTCGGGCAAGACGACGTTCTTCAACTGCGTGACGGGCATGATCAAGCCGGACTCCGGCACGGTCACGTTCCGCGGCGAGGACATCACGCGGCGCGCGCCGCACAAGATCGCGCGCGCCGGGATCGGGCGCAGCTTCCAGCTCTGCCGCGTGTTCCCGCGCATGACCGTCCTCGAGAACATGCTCGTCGCGGTCCGCCGCACACGGGTGCGCGAGCTGCTGGCCGGGGCGCGCAACCCCGAGGAGATCGACAAGGCGCGCGCGCTGCTCGTGCGTGTCGGCATCGACCACCTGGAGAGCGTCGAGGCGCGCAACCTGTCCTACGGGCAGCAGAAGCTCCTCGAGCTTGCGGGCGTCCTCATGGGCGACCCGGACACGATCATGCTCGACGAGCCGGCGGGCGGCGTGAACCCGGCGCTCATCGGCCGCATCGGGACGCTCGTGCAGGAGCTCAACGCCGAGGGAAAGACGTTCCTCGTCGTCGAGCACAACATGGACATGGTCATGAGCCTGTCCCACCACGTCATCGTGTTCGACCGGGGACGGCCCATCGCCGAGGGGACCCCCGCCGTCGTGCAAGCCGACCCGCGAGTGCTGGAGGCCTACCTTGGTGTCTGACCCGACCCCCGGGACGGGGGCGAAGCAGGAGTACCTCCTCGAGCTGGACGACGTCCAGGCGGGGTACGGCCGCGCCGCGATGGTGCTGCGCGGACTGACCATCAAGGTCCCCGCGTCGACGGTCGTGTGCCTCGTCGGGCCCAACGGCGCGGGCAAGTCGACGGTGCTCAAGGTCGCGAGCGGGCTGCTCAAGCCGCGCTCGGGCCGCATCCTCGTCGGCGGGCGCGACGTCACCGGCCAGGGGCCGCAGGAGATGCTGCAGTCCGGGCTCGCGCACGTGCTCCAGGGGCACAGCGTGTTCCGCGAGATGACGGTCGCGGAGAACGTGCTGCTCGGCGCGTACACGCTCCGCGACAAGCAGAAGATCGCGGAGCGCGTGGCGTTCGTGCAGAACCTCTTCCCCATCGTGGGCGAGCGGTGGAAGCAGCTCGCCGGCCTGCTGTCCGGCGGGCAGCAGAAGCAGGTCGAGTTCGCGCGCTCGCTCATGGTGAGCCCCCAGGTCGTGCTGCTCGACGAGCCGTCGATGGGCCTCGACCCCAAGACGACGTCGACCGTGTTCGAGCAGGTCGTGCGCATGCGCGACGCCGGCGTCGCGGTGCTGCTCGTCGAGCAGAACGCGCGCCGCGCGCTCGAGACGGCCGACATCGGGTGCGTGCTCGACCTCGGCCGCGTGCACATCACCGGCCCCGCGCCCGAGCTCCTCGCCGACCCCCAGCTCTCCGAGCTCTACCTCGGCGGCCGGCCCGCCGAGCGCTCGCTCTCGCAGAACGGATGACCGCCCGCATGACCAGCCAGACCACGGACGCCGCAGGGGGCGACCGACCGACCACCCGCACCGTGCGCATCGTCATGAACGGCGTGACCGGGCGCATGGGGTACCGCCAGCACCTCGTCCGCTCGATCCTCGCGATCCGGGACGACGGCGGCGTCGAGCTCGACGACGGCACGCGCCTCCAGGTGGAGCCCGTGCTCGTGGGCCGCAACCGCGCCAAGCTCGCCGAGCTCGCCGCGCGCCACGGCGTCGCCGAGTACACGACCGACCTCGACGCGGCGCTCGCGGACGACACGGCCACGATCTACTTCGACGCCCAGGTGACGTCCGAGCGGACGAAGGCGATCCTCAAGGCGATCGCGGCGGGCAAGCACGTGTACACGGAGAAGCCGATCGCGGAGTCGGTCGCGGAGGGCGAGGAGCTCGCGGAGGCGGCGCGCGCGGCCGGGGTGATCCACGGCGTCGTGCACGACAAGCTGTACCTGCCCGGCCTGCTCAAGCTCAAGCGGCTGATCGACGGCGGGTTCTTCGGCCGCATCCTGTCCGTCCGTGGCGAGTTCGGGTACTGGGTGTTCGAGGGCGACTGGCAGCCCGCGCAGCGCCCGAGCTGGAACTACCGCGCCGAGGACGGCGGCGGGATGGTCCTCGACATGTTCTGCCACTGGAACTACGTGCTGGAGAACCTGTTCGGCCCGGTCGAGGCGGTCATGGCGAAGGCCGTGACCCACATCCCCGAGCGCTGGGACGAGCACGGCAAGCCCTACGTCGCGACGGCCGACGACGCGGCGTACGGGATCTTCGAGCTCGCCGGGGCGGACGGACCGATCCTCGCGCAGGTGAACTCGTCGTGGGCAGTGCGCGTGGACCGGGGCGAGCTCGTCGAGTTCCAGGTCGACGGGACGCACGGGTCCGCGGTCGCGGGCCTGTTCGGGTGCCGCATCCAGCCGCGCGCCCGCACGCCGAAGCCGGTGTGGAACCCGGACCTGCCGACCGACCAGGACTTCCGCGCCCAGTGGGAGCAGATCCCGGACAACCAGGAGTTCGTCAACGGGTTCCGCGCGCAGTGGGAGGAGTTCCTGCGCGACGTCCACGCCGGGCGACCGCACCCGTACGACTTCGACGCGGGCGTGCGCGGCCTGCGCCTCGTGGACGCGGGGTACACGTCGTCGCGGGAGGGGCGTCGGGTGGAGCTGGGCGCCGCGTCCGGGGCCGTGGGCGGCGCGGCGTCCGGAGCGGTCGCGTGAGCGGCGCCGGCGGGGTGCGGATCCCGCTGCCCGACGGCGGCGCGCGGCTCGTCGCGCTGCGCGCGCCCCGGGAGTGGGCGGACCACCCCGGCCCGTACGCGTCGCGCGTCGCGTTCGCGGCGGCGCACGTCGTCGCGGACCCGCGGGGCGAGAACGTGCCCGGCGCGCCGGCCGTCGTCGACTGGGACTCGACCCTCGCGTTCCGGCGGCACCTGTTCCGGTACGGCCTGGGGGTCGCCGAGGCGATGGACACCGCGCAGCGGAACATGGGCCTCGACTGGCCCGCGGTCCAGGAGCTCGTGTCGCGCAGCGCCGCCCAGGCGCGGGAGCTGGGCGCGCGCATCGCCTCGGGCGCGGGGACGGACCACCGGGCGCCCGACGAGCTGCGGACCGTGGACGACGTGATCGCGGCGTACGCCGAGCAGGTCGAGTTCGTCGAGGGCACGGGGTCGCAGGTCATCCTCATGGCGTCGCGGCACCTCGCGCGCGTCGCGACGTCGGCCGACGACTACGTGCGCGTGTACGACGCGATCCTGTCCCAGGTGCGCGAGCCGGTCGTCCTGCACTGGCTCGGCGAGGCGTTCGACCCGAACCTGCGCGGCTACTGGGGGTCCGGGGACGTCGACACCGCGACCGCGACGTTCGTCGACCTCGTGCGGGCGCACGCCGATCGTGTGGACGGGGTCAAGGTGTCGCTGCTCTCGGCGGCGCACGAGGTGGGTCTGCGCGCCGTACTTCCCGACGGCGTCCGGTTGTACACCGGTGACGACTTCCACTACCCGGAGCTGATCCGGGGCGACGGCGAGCGGCACTCCGACGCGCTGCTCGGCGCGTTCGCGGCCGTGGCCCCCGCCGCCTCGGCCGCGCTGACCGCCCTCGACGACGGCGACCTCGACCGCTACGACGCCGAGATGGCGCCGACGCTCGCGCTCTCGCGCCACGTGTTCGAGGCGCCGACGTACTACTACAAGACCGGCATCGCGTTCCTCGCGTGGCTCGCGGGACACCAGCCCGGGTTCACGATGGTCGGGGGCCTGCAGTCCGCCCGGAGCGTCGTGCACCTCGCGCGCGCGTTCGAGCTCGCGAACGAGGCGCGCCTCCTGCCGGACCCGGACCTCGCCGCGCACCGCCTCGGCCTCGTCCTCGCCACGGCGGGCATCGACCGTGGCGAGATCGCGGGCGCGTCCGCCGAGGTCGCGGAGGTGGTCGCATGAGCACCGAGATCTCGGAGTTCCCGTCCTCCGCCCCCCGGTCTTCCGCCGACCAGGCGAGCCTGCCCGCCGACCAGGTCTCGGCTCGTCCTGGTGGCGCGACGGACCAGGACCACCTGCTCGGCGGAGCGGTGGGTGACGTGGACGTGCCCAGCGGGGTCCGCGCGCGGGTCGGGACGCCGGCGGTCGGCGATCCTCGGCTCGCGCGGCTGTCCCTGAACCAGCGGACGACGGCGCGGTGGTCGCTGCGCGAGGCGATCGACGGCTGCGTCGCCGCGGGGCTCCCGGCCATCGGGGTCTGGCGTGAACCCGTCGCCGACGTCGGGCTCGACACCGCGGTGCGGTGGGTGCGCGACGCCGGGCTGCGGGTGTCGTCCGTGTGCCGCGGCGGGTTCTTCACCGCGAGCGACCCGGACGCGCGCGCCGCGGCCCACGCGAGCAACCTCGCCGCGATCGCGGAGACGGCGGCCCTCGGCGCGCCGACGCTCGTCCTCGTCCCGGGCGGGCTGCCCGACGGCGACCGCGACCTGATCGGTGCCCGGGCACGCGCGGCGGACGCGATCGCCGCGCTCGTCCCGGCCGCGCGCGACGCGGGCGTGACCCTCGGTATCGAGCCCATGAACCCGATCTTCGCGGCGGACCGCGGCGTCGTCTCGACGCTCGAGCAGGCCCTCGACCTCGCCGAGCCGTTCGCGCCCGCGGAGGTCGGCGTCGTCGTCGACACCTACCACCTGTGGTGGGAGCCCAAGGTGCACGAGCAGATCGCGCGGGCGGGCACCGCGGGCCGGATCGTCAGCTACCAGGTGTGCGACTGGATCACGCCCCTGCCCGCGGACACGCTGCTCGGCCGCGGCATGATGGGCGACGGCCACGTCGACTTCGCCGCGTTCACGCGCTCGGTGGCGGCGGCGGGCTACGCCGGTGACGTCGAGGTCGAGATCTTCCACGCCGACGTCTGGGCCGCGCCCGGCGCCGACGTCGTGGCGACGCTCGCCCGCCGGTACGTCGAGCTCGTCGAGCCCCACCTCGCGCGCTGACGGACGCCGGCCGACGGGCCGGGGCGCGAACGCCTCGGCCGGTCGGCCGGCGCCGGGTAGGGTGCCCGGAGGCCCGAGCACGGAGGTGGACGGATGGACGGGGCGCCGCGGACGCGGTTCGTGGGCGACACGAAGCAGGCACGCACGTACGCGTGGTTCCTGACCTTCGCCGCCGTCGTCCCTCCCGCCGTCGTCGCGGTCTTCGTGCTGGGCTGGTACCGCGCCCAGGTGTACGGCTGGACGGAGGGCTTCCGCAGCTACCACGCGGGCGACCCGTTCCCCTGGGGCTGGGTGGCCGTCGGCGTGCTGGCCTGCGTGTTCCTCGGCCGGTTCGCCGTCCGGCAGTGGCGCCGGTACCGCGCGCTCGTGGCCGACGACCGCCGCCGCGGCGTGCGCCCGTCCTGACGGGTATGGGGACCGGTCACCATCGACCTCTCCCGCTCCGCCTCCGTACGCTGTCGGCGGCGCCGGCACGGCGTGGCCGACCCGGGAGCGTGCGGGGGGTGCGGGTGAGAGCGCAGAGGGGCGAGGAATGAGCAGCGGGATGTACGGGGCCGACGTCGAGGCCCTGCGCTCGCTCGCGGGCCGCGTGTCGGACGGCGCGCAGGCCCTGGAGCTGGCCGCGGCGGCGATCGAGACGGCCGTGGGCCGAGCGGGCTGGGAGGGCTCCGACGCCGCCGAGTTCCGCACCGCGTGGACGTCGACCCTGAGGCCGAGCCTGACGGGCACCGCCGCGCTGCTCACGGACGCCGCCGACGTCCTGCGCGGCAACGCCGAGCAGCAGGACGCGACGAGCCGCGACGGTGGCCCGGGCGGGCCGGGCGGGCCGGGCGGGCCGGGCGGGCCCGGCGGGCCCGGCGGACCGGGTTCTCCGGGTGGGCCCGGCGGACCGGGTTCTCCGGGTGGGCCAGGCGATCCGGTGACCCAGGGTGGTGACGGCGGTCCGCCGGACTGGCTGGTCCCGCCGTCGTGGCTCACCACGGACATGACCCAGGGCGGCGTGCTCAACTGGGTCGCGTCCCAGGGAGTCGACGCCTGGGCGGCGATGAACAAGCTCGACGACCCGCTCAACGTGGCGGGGCTCGCGGACAACCTCGCGTCCGCCGGCAAGGTGCTCAAGGGCGCCGGGTTCCTGTTCGACGGCTACTCGGTGTACAGCGGCTCGGTGCAGGCGTGGGAGGGCTTCGCGGAGGGCGACGGGTTCAAGGGGACGGACGGCGTCATCACCGCGGGTCTCGGCGCCGCCGGCATCGGCGCGGCGATCTTCCTCGCGAGCAACCCGGTCGGTTGGGCGATCGCGGGTGCGGGAGCCGTGTGGGGCGTCGCGACCCTGCTCTCCGGCGACGTCCCCGTGACGAAGCGCATCGCCGACGGCGCGGGCTGGTTGTGGGATCGTGGGGGCGACCTCGCCGACGGTGCCGCCGACCTCGCCGGCGACGTGTGGGACGCGGGCGGGGACTTCGTCGACGGGGCGACCGAGACGCTGAAGAAGGTATGGCCGTGGTGACCGCGGCCCATGCGCCGGACCGCGGCCGCGGTCCGCACGAGGAGAGGGACGACCGATGACCACGCAGACCGAGGCGGCGAGCCGTCCGGACGACGGGCTCATCGAGCTCACGGGGCCGGAGCTGCTCGTGCTCCTGTCGCTCAACGAGGGACCCGCCGCCACGAGGACGCGCGAGAACCTGCGCCTTCCCGACGTGCCCGCCGACTCCCCCCTCCTCGCGGCGGGGCTCAGCTCGCTCGTCGTGCGGCGGCTCGCGCGTGTCGAGGGCGAGGTGCTCGCACCCGTCGGCAACGTCGTCCCGCTCACGCGCGTCCTCACGACCGCGACCGAGTGGGTGGAGGCGGCGGCGATCGCGGACGAGCGCACCAACGCCGCGCTGCTCGTCGGTGCGCAGGGCGGTGCGGTCGTGCTCGAGCCGCGCCCGTTCGGCATCTGGCACGTGCGGCCGCTCCAGATGGGCGACCCTCTGCCCGAGGCCGCGTCGCGGTTCGTCCGGGCCGCGTTCGCGCAGCTCCCGGGGCGGCCGTTCGGGGGGAGCGTCAAGGTCGTCGACGCGTCCGGGGCCCGTACCGCCGCCGTCCGCGTCGAGAGCGACGGGACGTGGGAGATGACGAGCGGTCCGGCCGGCGACGAGCCCGCACCGTCCCCCATCACGCCCGACCCGACGTTCGGCGTGCTCGCGACCGCGGTCGCGTGACCTGCGGCCCTCAGAGGTCCTGGAGCGACGCCTCGCGCTCGTCGTAGGCGCTGCGCGCGGCGGCGATGCGCTCCTGGTGCGCCTCGGTCCACACGACGAGCGCCTTGGTCGTCGCGTGGAGGGAGCGCCCCATCTCGGTGAGGGCGTAGTCGACGCGCGGCGGGACGGTCGGGTAGACCGTGCGTTCGACGATGCCGTCACGCTCGAGCTGGCGCAGCGTGCGCGACAGCATGCGCTGGCTGATCCCGTCGATCTCCCGCTTGAGCTCGGTGAACCGCATGACCCGCCGGTCGAGCAGCGCGATGGCGAGCAGCGACCACTTGTCCGCGATGCGGTCGAGGATCTGCCGCACCTCGCAGTCCTCGCGCGCGTCCCACTGCCAGACCTCGACGTCGCTCTCCCACTTTGCCGGTGGGCAGCCGTGACGGTCCTCGGGGGTCGGGGCGTCGTCGGGCGCGCCCGCGCGAGCAGCCTCGTGCCCGTCCGCGGTCCGTCCGCGCGCCGCCACGGTATCCACGGTGATACCTGGTGAGTCGAATGTGCCGTCTTCCATGCCTCCTGATCCTGACCCACGATGGGCTCGGTATCAAGAGGTAACCGAGTACCGAGCGGTACTCAGGAGGAAGGGGACGGGCATGACCGACGGGACGACGAGCCGCAGTCGTGAGCGAGCACGAGCGGCGGGACGCTTCAGCCTCCGGGACTGGGGGCTGCTCCTCGTGCTGTGCGGGGCGATCTTCCTGGAGGGCAGCGACATCGCGATGCTGTCCGTCGCGCTCCCCGGGATCCGCTCCGACCTGGGGCTCGCGACCGGCGAGCTGGGCGGGGTCGTGACGGCGTACGTCGTCGGGTACGGCGGGTTCATGCTCCTCGGCGGGCGCGCGGCCGACCTCTACGGCCGACGCCGGATGTTCGTCCTCTGGCTGCTCGTCTTCCTCGTGTTCTCCGGGCTCGGCGGGTTCGCGACCGACGGCTGGATGCTCCTGCTGTCACGCTTCGTCACGGGCGTGGCGGCCGGCTTCCTCACGCCCGCCGGGATGTCGCTCATCACGACGTCGTTCGCCGAGGGGCCGCGCCGCAACCGCGCGCTCGTCGTCTACGGCGCGGCGGGGGCCGCGGGCTTCTCGCTCGGCCTCGTCGTGGGCGGGCTCCTGGCCGCGATCCACTGGCGGTG
This sequence comes from Cellulosimicrobium sp. 22598, assembly GCF_052044445.1. Classification (NCBI taxonomy): domain Bacteria; kingdom Bacillati; phylum Actinomycetota; class Actinomycetes; order Micrococcales; family Promicromonosporaceae; genus Cellulosimicrobium; species Cellulosimicrobium sp. 22598. The sequence continues at coordinate 39,778 of NZ_JBQEMZ010000007.1, read as the reverse complement.
GGTGTTCTTCGCCCCGGTGCTGCTCGCCGTCGTGCTCCTCGCGCTGGCCCTGGTGACGGTCCAGCGCGACACGACCGCCCGCGAGCGCGGCGCGCTCGACGTCCTCGGTGCCGTCCTGGCGACGAGCGCCATGGTGCTGCTCGCCGTCGGCATCGTGCGCCTCGAGCACCCGGGCGAGGGGCTCGCGTGGACGGTCGCCGCGCTCGGCGGCGGTGCCGTGCTCCTCGCGGCGTTCGTCGCCCGGCAGCGCCGGGCGCCGCACCCGCTCCTCCCGCTGCGGCTCTTCCGCTCGACCGAGCTGGTCCGGGCGAACGTCACGGCGGTGCTCTTCGCGGGCGGGTTCTACGGGTTCCAGGTGCTCCTCACCCTCTACCTGCAGGAGCTGCGGGGCTGGACACCGCTGCAGACCGGGCTCGCGATGCTCCTCATGGCGATCGACGTCGTCCTCGCGCCCGTGCTCACACCGCGCCTCGTCGAGCGCTTCGGGGTGCCGCGCGTGATCGTCGGCGGTCTCGTCGCCGGGACGCTCGCGGCGGCGTGGTTCCTCGCGTCGGGGCTCGACTGGACGTACGCCCTCATGGTCCCGTCGATGGCGCTCGTCGGGGTCGCGTTCGCGCTGGTCTACGGGCCGATCGCCATCGCCGCGACCACGGGCGTGACCGACGCGGAGCAGGGCGTGGCCGGCGGCGTGCTCAACACGGCGTTCCAGCTCGGCGCCGCGATCGGCATCTCGGCTGCCACGGCCGTCAGCGTGCTCGCCCTCGGTGACGCGACGGGGCCGGACGCGGGCCTCGCCGCCTTCCACACCGCGCTGTGGGTGCCCGTCGCGGCCTTCGCGCTCGCGGCGGTGGCGATGGGAGCGCCGCGCCGCCGTCGGCCCGTCGTCGAGCCGGCCGGTCCCGCCGCCGCCGCGACCCCGGTCGCCGAGGCCGCCCTCCCGGAGCCCGCCCCGGCCCCGGTCACCCGTTGAGCGCAGGAGAACAGTCGCGTCAGGACGTGCCGGACGCGACTGTCTCGTGCACGCAGCGCAGGGCGCGGGCAGCGAGAAGCCCGCGGGCTGGAGGGTTCCTCCTGTCGTGCTGGACGAGGGCACGACACCCGCGGGCTCCGGTGGTTGCGTGGTACTCGCTCGCCGTCGGGCGCCTCCCCTCGGGAGACCCCGCCCGGTTCACGGGCTCACCGCATCCGGTCCGTTGCTGGATCGGTTGCGCGACGACTAGCGCGCAACCACCTCACGAGTCCGAAGAATCTTCACTTCCAGGACCACCTCCTTTCGCGTGTACGACGACGGTACGTCCGCCCCCCGCGGCGACGCCAGGGGTTTTCGCGCACGGCGTGGAGACACCGAGATCGACCCGCCCGTCGCCGGATCGACCCACCGAGGGTCGATCTCGGACGTGCGGGTCGATCTCGCGGGTGCGCGCCGAGCGGCGACGCGCGCCGAGCTCACGCGGGGCGCAGGTGCGCCCACTCCTCGGGGTAGTCGTCGAGCCACGTGGCGAACGACTGCGCGGGGCGCTCGACGAGCCGGGGGACGGCGTCGCTCACGTGCGCGAGCTCGCCCGCGGCGATCGCCGTGTACGACGACACCCAGCCGTCGACCTCGAACCGCGGCACCCCGTACCGCTCGCGGGACGCGTACGCCTCGTCGACGGTCTCGGCGTGGTACGTGATGTCGCGGCCGGTCGCGGCGGTCAGGGCCTGCGCGACCTCGTCGAGCGTGAGGGCCTCGGGCCCTGTGACGTCGTAGGTGACGCCGTCGTGGCGGTGCGTGTCGGCGTCGAGCAGGACGACGGTCGCGACGTCCGCGATGTCGTCGTGCGACACGGACGCGACCCGCCCGTCGCCCGCGGGTCCGCGGATCACGCCGTCGTCGCCGACCATGAGCGCGAGCCCGCGGTGGTAGAGGTTGTCGCGCAGGAACGTGTGCCGCACGCCCGTCGCGCGGATGTACTCCTCGGTGCGCCAGTGGTCGCGCGCGAAGGTGAAGACGGCGTCCGGTGCCGCGCCGACGAACGACACGTAGACGAGGTGCCCGACGCCCGCCGCGATGGCGGCGTCGACCGCCGCGCGGTGCTGCGCGACGCGGTCGAGGTCCTCGCGGGCGGACACCAGGAACACGGTGTCCACGTCGGTGAAGGCGGCGACCATCCCGCGCGTGTCCGTGTACCCGTCGACGACGGCGACGTCCGACTCGGGGAGCGGGTCGTCGCCGAGGCGGGGCGCCCGGGCGGCGTCGCGCACGACGAGGCGCTGCGTCGCGCCCTCGGCGGCGAGGCGGAACGCGAGCTTCGACCCCAGGAGCCCGCTCGCGCCCGTCACGGCGATCCGCCCCGACCCCGCCCCGATCATCATGTCCTCACGGTAGACGTGGCGGTCGCGGGCCGCCCGGCGACCGGCCGCACGTGAGGAGCGCGCGCGCCTCCCGCAGAATGGGCCCATGACCAGTACCGAGGCCCCCGTGCCCTACCGCGTCATGACCGTCTGCACCGGCAACATCTGCCGGTCCCCGATGGCCGAGGTGGTGCTGCGCGACCGCTTCGAGGCGGCCGGGCTCGGCGACCGCGTCGTGGTGGACTCGACGGGGATCAGCGACGAGGAGCGAGGGAACCCGATCGACCGCCGCGCGCGGGCCGTCCTCGCCGAGCACGGGTACGTCGTCGACGGGACGCACCGCGCCCGACAGGTGCGCGCGGGCGACCTCGCCGCGCGGGACCTCGTGCTCGCGATGACGTCCCAGCACGCCCGCGCCCTGCGCCGCCTCGACGCCGCCGGCCCGGTGCGGATGTACCGCTCGTTCGACCCGGCCGCCCCCCGCGTCGCGCCGGGCGAGCCCGAGCACGTGCTCGACATCGCCGACCCCTGGTACGGCGGTCAGCAGGACTTCGAGGACTGCCTCGCCGAGGTGGAGGCCGCCGCGGACGGGATCGTCGACTTCGTCCGCACGCAGCTCGACGGCTGAGCGTCGGTCGGGCGGTCGCGCTCCGCCGCCGCGACACGCCGCGGACCCGGGCAACCGTCAGTGCGGATGCACGCGACGCAGGTCCGCTCCGCCAAGGCGCGCTCGCGGTCCTGTGGACCAGCGGAAACGTTCGAGGAACGCGTCGAGCACGGGGACGCGGCACAGGAGGACGAACAGCGCGTAGCCGAGCACGCCGCCCACGACGTTGAAGAGCAGGTCGTTCACATCGGCGATGTGGCCGCCCCCGAGCAGGTGCGAGGTGACGTACTGGACGACCTCGATCGCCAGGCTGAAGGCCGCCGCCGCCGCCACGGCGCGCCACCACGACGTCCGCGCCAGGAGGAGCGGCAGGAGCATGCCCAGCGGCACGAACACGAGGACGTTCATCACCGCGTCGGCGACCTCGTAGTCCGCCAGCGGCACGAGGGCCAGGTGGGCGTTCCACGGCGCGCTGCTCACCGGCTTGTCGAGGAAGATCGGGAACACCGTGTTGGCCACGACCCCGGCCGCGTAGACGGCGAGCGCGAGCGCGACGGCGGCCCGCGGCACCGTGAGCCGGTCCGCGCGGCGCAGACGCCAGAGCAGCATCCCGAGCACGGCGGCAGCCAGGGGCACCACAACGGGCAGGACAGGGACCTCGCGAAACACTCGTACCGCTCCTTCTGCTGGGCACCTCGCGCACGACGTCGCCGACGGTAGTGCCGGACCGCCGTCGGAGTATCCACCGAGGGTGCGAGCCCCGACCCGGCGCCCTCCCCCTGCGGTGGGAGACGGCGTGTGCGCGGCGCCCGGGAGCGGCAGCACTCAGTTGATGATCTCGCCCCGCTCGTCGGACAGGAGAGCCGCCAGACGCGCGCGCCAGGCCGCCAGCGCCTCCTCGCTCAGCCGCGGCCAGTCGGTGACCTCGCCGACCACCCGCAGCGGTGCGCTGCTCCGGTACGACCGCGTCGGGTTGCCCGGGAGCTTCTTGTCGGTGACGTTGGGGTCGTCCTCGAACGGACCCGTCGGCTCGACCCGGTAGACCCGAGGTGCCGCGTCGCCGGCCGCGAGCTCGGCGGCGAGGCCGGCGCCGTCCACGAGGGCGGTGAAGTACACGTGGTTCATGGTGACCTCGGGCCGGTAGTTCGACCGGAAGCCCGCGGTCAGCAGGTCGCCCTCCCGGAGATCGGCCTTGGTGCCGTGGAAGAAGGGCCCCTGGTCGAGTGTCTGGCTCACCTGCTCACCGTAAGGCCGCGGGTGCGCGGGGCGGGTCGCCCTGGGCGGGGTGCGGCGTCGTGGTCCAGCCCCGTCAGCGCTCCGCTCACCGGCGGCCGGCCCTCGTGCCGCGCAGCGTCCCGACGGCGGAGCCCACCGCGCGCGCGACGGCCCGCCCGGCACGGTGGGCGCCCGCCCCGAGGCGGGAGAGCAGCGGACCGAGGCCGCTCGCCGCCCGTGGTGCGTCGTCCGGCGCGGGTGCCCGGTCGTCGTCGGGCACGGGAGGCGTGGGACGCGGGAGGTACGCGCCGACCCACTGCGCGATCCGCCCGTACGCGAGCGCGCGCACGGGCCGGGCCGAGAGCACGACGTCGTGCAGGGCGCCGTCGAGGCGCGCGACCGTGACCAGATCGCCGAGCTGGACGGACCGCTGCGCGACGCCGTCCACGTCGATCGCCGTGTCCGTGTGCATCATCTCGGGCGTCCAGCGGGGCAGCAGCGTGCTGCGGGCGGAGAGCAGCACGAGCACCGGCGCCCCGATGGACAGGCCGCGCGCGACCGTCTGCTGCCCGTGGAAGACGGCGGACAGCCACGCGGGCGTGGTGCGGAACCCGTGCTGGGGGCGCCACGCGAGGTCGTACGTCCACTCGCCGTCGAAGTCCTTGCTCACCGATCGCGTGTAGAAGCCGAGGTCGACGTTCGGCAGCGGGCGCGTCGGCGTGAGCCGCGCCCTCGCCCCGATCACGGGCTCGAGCAGCAGGCGCCCGACCTCGCGCGTCTGGAACTCCAGCCACGGGCTGTTGAGGACGAGCGCCGCCGCGCGGCCGGGGTTCCGGGCGAGCCAGAGGCTGAGCGTCAGCCCGCCCGTCGAGTGGCCCATGAGCACGAGCTCGCGCGGCGAGCGCCCGTCGCCGTGGTGGCCGATCGCCGCGAGCGCGGCCTCGATGTCCTCGTCGTACGTCGCGAGGTCGGTGACGTAGCCGGGCGTCTGGCCGGGCCGCAGGCTGCGCCCGTACTTGCGCAGGTCGAGCGCGTGGAAGCGTGCGCCGTGCGCCTCCCAGAAGTCGGCGAGCTCGGTCTGGAAGAAGTAGTCGGACCATCCGTGGACGTACAGGACGTCGAGGTGCTGCCCGTCCCCCGCGGTGGTCCCTGCGCCGGCGCCGTCCGCCGCGGCTCCCCCGGGCCGACGGCGCCGCACGAGCGTGGCGACGACGTCGCCCTCGTCGTCGGGGGCGAGCGGCAGCGTGAGCTGCTCGTAGTCGTCGCCGAGGACGTCGGGCTGCCAGTCGGCCATGCGGCCGACCCTAGGCGCCCGGGCGCGAGGCCGCTCGGCGCGGCAGCGCCGGCGACGTGCCGCGCCCCCGACGTCGCGTGCGTCGGCAGGTCCGGGACCACCCGTACACCCCGCGGGTCCGCGCCCGGACGAGCCGTGCGGATCGTGTGGTTCTCCCTCATGCGCGACGCCGTGGCCCGCTTGCAGACTGGCGGGATCATCGGCCGACGGCGCCCGCCTCGGCCGCCGTGCGACCGAACTCGAGGTGCCCCGTGAGATCTCGTCCGACCCCGCTCCTCGCCGGAGCGGCCACCGTCGCCCTGGCGGCGGCCCTCGTGGGCGGCGCGGCCGTCGTCCCGGGTGCGCTCGCCCCCGCGGCCGCGGCCCAGTGCGCGGCCACCGCCTGGGCGGAGGGCTCGACGTACACCGCCGGGACCCAGGTCACGTACAACGGGCGCACCTACACCGCGCGCGTGACGCACACGGCCTACGTCGGGGCGGGCTGGACCCCCTCGTCGACCCCGACGCTGTGGTCCGACGGCGGAGCGTGCGACCCGACGGACCCCACCGACCCGACGGACCCCACCGACCCGACGGACCCCACCGACCCGACGGACCCCACGGACCCCACCGACTGCGCGGTGCAGGGCAAGCCGGCGGGCAAGGTGCTCCAGGGGTACTGGGAGAGCTGGGACGGCGCGTCCAACGGCGTGCACCCCGGCCTCGGGCACATCCCGATCGACGACCCCCGGATCTCCGCGCACGGGTACAACGTCGTGACCCTCGCGTTCCCCGTGATCCTCTCGGACGGCACCGTGCTCTGGCAGGACGGCATGGACACCGGTGTCGACGTGCCCACGCCCGCCGAGATGTGCGCGGCGAAGGCGAACGGGACGCGCCTGCTCCTGTCGATCGGCGGCGCGACCGCCGGGATCGACCTGTCCAGCCCGGCCGTCGCGGACCGCTTCGTGGAGACGGTCGTGCCGATCCTGCGCGACAACCACTTCGACGGGATCGACATCGACATCGAGACGGGGCTGTCGGGCAGCGGGAGCATCAGCACGCTGTCGACGTCGCAGTCGAACCTGATCCGCATCATCGACGGCGTCCTCGCGGAGATGCCGAGCACCTTCGGCCTCACCATGGCGCCCGAGACGGCGTACGTGACGGGCGGCAGCGTCGTGTACGGCTCGATCTGGGGCTCGTACCTGCCGATCATCAAGAAGTACGTCGACAACGGCCGCCTGTGGTGGCTCAACATGCAGTACTACAACGGCTCGATGTACGGCTGCAGCGGCGACTCGTACGGCGCCGGGACCGTCCAGGGCTTCCAGAAGCAGACCGACTGCCTGAACGCCGGACTGACGATCCAGGGCGTCACGGTGAAGGTGCCCTACGACAAGCAGGTCCCGGGGCTCCCCGCCCAGGCGGGAGCGGGCGGCGGCTACATGGCACCGTCGCTGGTGACGCAGGCGTACCAGCCGTACGCGTCGCGCCTCAAGGGCCTCATGACGTGGTCGATCAACTGGGACGGCTCCAAGGGCTGGACGTTCGGCGACAACGTCCGCGCGCTCCAGGGCCGCTAGCCGCTCGGACGCCGCTCCGCCGAACACGACATGGGGGTCGTTATCAGCCCGATAGCGACCCTCATGTCGTGCTCGGCGGGGGGTTGTGCGGGGCGGGGGGGAGTCGTGGAATCAGGCGGTCCGGTCGCGGCGGGCGCGCCAGCGTGCGACCTCGTGGTCCACGTCGCGCGTCGGGGTGACCACCGGCGGCCCGCCCAGGAGCTGGCGGCGGGCGTCGACGACGCGCGCGTTGAAGTCCGTCAGGATCTCGCGGACGGTCGTCTCGTCGAGCTCGCGGTCGAGCCGGTCGTCGAGCTCTCGGTCCTCCTGCCTGAGCAGCATCGCGGGCGGTCCCAGCCCCGTGAGCTGCTCGCGCTCGATGACCGACTTGAGCCACCAGTCGGGGTCGTGCGTCCCCGTGAGCCCGGGGATCGGCTTGCCCGCGAGCGGGAGGTCGTCGAACTCCCCGCGTCGGATGGCCTGGTCGATCACCGTGTCGACGTACATCGCTCGGTCCTCGGGTCGTACACGCCGCGGTCCGCGGGAGCCGGCGTCGTCGTCCGGCTCTCGGGACGCCGCGGCGGGCGCCTCGCCCCCCGGCGGAGCGGGCGTGTCCGACCGCCCGGCCTCGTCACGCCCGGCCTCTCCGCGGTCGGACCTCTCGCGCGCGATCTCGCGGTCGACCCGGTACTGCGCGGCGCGCCGGACCGGGTCGTCGTCCGAGGTGGCGCGGGACCGTCGTCGGAACACGAGAACCTCCCCTGTCGGTGTCCCTCCACCCTAGGCAGGCTCCGCGACGCGGGACGAGGCGGCGGGTCAGCCGTCCAGGAGCGGGTGGTACCGACGCCGCAGCCCGCGGTCGACGGCGGCGACCACCCCGGCCACGGACAGCACCGTGTTCACGGAGGCGGGCAGGTCGGGCACGAACGGCGGCGTCCAGCCGGTGAACCCGGAGACGAGGTCGAGGAGCTGGGGCACCTGCGTCACGAGCGCGACCACGAGCACGACCCACGCGGCGACGCCGACGGCGCGGCTCGCCGTCGGGCGCTCCCGGTCCATGCGGTCGCGCCACGCCTCGGCCGTGCCGGGCATCGGCGGGACGTCCCGGACGTCGCCCACGGCGTCGACGACGCGCACGTACCGCATCCCGTAGAGGCTCATCCGGGCCTCGATCCGCGCGTCGCCGAGGTCGAAGCGGGCCCGGGACCGCTGCTCGTCGACGAGGCGCCGGTCGCGGTAGAGCCGGATCCGCTCGTCCCAGTCGAGGAAGTCCACGTCTACGACGTACTCGCGCCCGCCGTGCCACAGCACGAACGCGCTGCGCCACAGCACGCCCCATCCCCGGACCGGCCGGAACGTCTCGTTGCGACCTCCTCGCGCGTGATCGTCCCTCGCCCGGTCCTCGGAGCCGTCGTCCCACACGTCCTCGGCCATGCCGTCCATCCGACCCCGCCGGCCGACGACGGCGCGTCGCCCGGACGACCGATCCCTCGCCGTCGCCGACATCCCTCGAACGGATGACCGACCCGGCGCTGAACCCGGGGTTGTGCGCCGTCCGACCGCCGAACTCGCCCGCAACCCCGGGTTCGGCGCCGTGCGGCGGCGACAACCCCGGGGTCGGCGGTGGTCGGGTCCCGTTGACCCGGCATGATGGCTTCATGCCCGGGTCGATGAAGGTCTCACGCCGCTCGCACGTGCCGCCGTTCGCGGTGATGGAGGTGCTCGCGGAGGCGAACCGGCTGCGCGACGCGGGGGCGTCGGTCCTCAATCTGTGCGCGGGCGAGCCGTCGACGGGGGCGTCGGACGTCGTCCGCCGCCGGGCGATCGAGCTGCTGGAGCGCGGCGACCTCGGCTACACGGAGTCGCTCGGCGTCCCGGCGCTGCGCCGCGCGATCGCGGAGCACTACGACCGCTGGTACGGCGTCGAGGTGGACCCGGCGCGCGTCGCGGTGACGACCGGGTCGTCCGGCGGGTTCCTCCTCGCGTTCCTCGCGGCGTTCGACGTCGGCGACCGCGTGGCGCTCGCCCGTCCCGGCTACCCCGCGTACAAGAACATCCTGCGGGCGCTCGGCTGCGAGGTCGTCGAGCTCGACTGCGGCCCGGGGACGCGCTACCAGCCCACGGTGTCGCAGCTCATGGAGGCGTACTACGACGGCGGCCTCGACGGCCTGGTCGTCGCGAGCCCGGCGAACCCGACGGGGACGATGATCCTGCCCGCCGAGCTCGACGCCGTCGCCACGTGGTGCGCCGACCACGACGTCCGCCTCGTGAGCGACGAGATCTACCACGGCATCACGTACGGCGACCCGGGCGCCTCGCCCGCCGCGCTGCCGACCGCGGCGCGGTACGTCGGCGAGGGCGCCGTCGTCGTCAACTCGTTCTCCAAGTACTGGGCCATGACGGGCTGGCGGCTGGGGTGGCTCGTGCTGCCCGACGAGCTCGTCGGTCCGGTCGACGCGCTCGCGGGCAACGTCGCGCTGTCGCCGCCCGCGCTCGCGCAGCACGCGGGCGTCGCGGCGTTCTCGCCCGAGGGGTACGCGGCCGCCGCGGAGAACGTGGCGCGCTACGCGGCGTCGCGCGAGCTCGTGCTGTCGCGGCTCGACGACCTCGGCTGGTCGCGCGTCGCTCCGGCCGACGGCGCGTTCTACGTCTACGCGGACGTCTCCGGCGACGGCCTGGACTCCGTGACGTGGTGCGAGCGGCTGCTCGCCGAGGCGGGCGTCGCGCTGACCCCGGGCACCGACTTCGACGGCGTCCGCGGCGGCGACTGGGTGCGCCTCTCCTTCGCGGCGGCCCCGGAGACCGTGGCGGAGGCGGTGGAGCGCATCGTCGCCTGGCGCCGTACTCGCTGACGAGGTCGCGACGGCGGACGACCGCCCCGACACCGCGACCCGCGGGCCGAGAGCGCGACCGGCGCCCAGGGACCGGGTGCTCCCGCGGCCCGGAGGTCGCTGTCTCGCCGGTGTGGTCGCGGGGATCGTCCGTCCGCGCGAGGATCGTGCGGTGCCGACCGCCGCCTCGCCCGGACTGCCCCCGCGACCCGACGGCGCGCTGCGCCTCGCGACGTTCAACGCGCTGCACGGCGCCGCGCTCGACGGGACGGTCGACGTCGAGCGGTTCGCGCGCGCGGTCGCGTACCTCGACGCGGACGTGCTCGCGCTGCAGGAGGTGGAGCGCGACGCGCCCCGCTCGCAGCGCGCGGACCTCGTCGCCGTCGCCGCCGAGGCGCTGCGCGCCGACCACCGGCACTTCTCCCCCACCCTGCGCGGCGTCTCGGGTGCCTGGGTGCGCGCGGCGCGACCCGGTGCGGGCGTGCGGCGCGTGCCGGGCGTCGCGTCCTACGGGATCGGGCTGGTCAGCAGGTTCCCGGTCGCGCGGTGGTCGCGGCTCGAGCTCGACCGGATGCCGTGGCGCTCGCGCGTCCGGCGACGGACGCCCGGTTCGGCGAGCGGGGCCGCGCGCCTCGTCCCGTTCCGCGTGGTGCCGGACGAGCCCCGCGCGGCGCTCGCGGCCGCCGTCGTGACGCCGTGGGGACCGCTCACGGTGGTGACGACCCACACCACGTCCCGCCCGGAGTTCACCGCGGACCAGTTCCGGTCCCTCGTCCGGGCGTGCGCGCCGCTCCCCCGTCCGCTCGCGCTGCTCGGCGACCTCAACCTGCGCGCGCCGGAGCCTGCGGAGCTCAGCGGCTTCACGTCCCTCGCCGACGTGCTGACCCACCCGACGGACCGGCCCGTCCGCCAGATCGACCACGTCCTCGTCGACGCCACGCCCGGGCAGGCGACGATCCGGGCCCTCGGCCCCGCGACGGCCGTCGACACCGGCCTGTCCGACCACCGCGCGGTCGTGGTCGACGTGGTCGTCGGACCGCAGGCGGGCGCCACCGCCTGAGCGCTACGCTCCGAGCGACGGCGTCGACGCGAGGGAGCGGTCCGATGGTTCCGGAGATCAACTACTGGGCGGTGCTGGCCGCGACGGTGTCGAGCATGGTCGTGGGCTCGGTCTGGTACACGCCGAAGGTGTTCGGCACGTACTGGATGCGCGTCGCGAAGGTCGACCCGTCCGGCGAGGGCCCGGACGCCGTCGTGCCGATCGTCGTCACGGTCGTGGTCAGCTTCGTCACCGCCTGGGTGCTCGCCGGGGCGACGTACCTCGCGTGGTCCTTCTACGGCGGCGCCTACCTGGGCAACGCCCTGCTGACCGCCCTCGTGCTGTGGGCGGGGTTCACCGCCGCGCGGTTCGTCACGCACGACGCGTTCGAGGGCCGGCCGGCCGGGCTCACGGTCCTCAACGTCGCGCACGAGCTGGTCACCGTGCTCGTGATGGGCCTGCTGATCGGGCTCGTCACGCCCGCCGGGGTGTAGTCAGGCAGCGAGCCCGACCTCGCGCGGCGAGGGGTCGCCGTCGGGCAGGGCCGACTCGGGGGCGGTGGCCGTGACCGCGCCGGGGACGACCGCGGGGGCCGGGGCCGCCACGTCGTCGACGGTCGCGCGGCGGCGCGCCCGCGCGCGGACGATCACGACGATCGCCTGCACGCCGATGAGGATCCACACGATGTTGGCGGCCACCGACGGCCACACCCCGTTCGCGGCCGCGACCATGCCCATGAGGCCCGCGGCGGTGAGGTTGGTGAGCTGGAACGGGGCGGACGACGCGGCCCAGCGGCCGCGGCTGACCATCGCGTAGGCGACGACTCCGGCGGCGGCGCCGATCCAGCCGAGGAACATGACGAACGCGTCGAGGGTGACGGGCACAGCGGTACTCCGGTGACGAAGAGGGGTGGAGGGGGTACCGCGACGCTGCGGTGGCTGTGCGCTCCGGGCCGATGGCTGGTGGCGCGGGTGGTGCGGAAGCTCGGGCGCCGACCCGTAAGGAGGAGGAGGTAACCGACCGGCGCCACGACAAGTGTGAGGCCTCGCGCGCTTCAGCACAATCGAAGGATTCTGCACCGGCCGTTTAGCATCTCTACATGGCGACGGACCCACGCAGACTTGGCTTTCTCCTTGCCGTGCACCGTGGCGGGGGCATTCTCGCGGCAGCAGACCTTCTGCACGTCACCCCGTCCGCGGTCTCCCAGCAGATCCAGCGGCTCGAGGCCGAGGAGGGCGTCGCGGTCCTCGACCGCGGACCACGCGGCGTGACCCTCACGCCGGCCGGGCGCGTGCTCGCGGAGACGGCCGAACGCATCGAGACGGAGCTCGTCGAGGCGCGCAAGGCGCTCGCCGCGCTCGGCGACGAGGTCATGGGCCGCGTCGCGGTCGGGTCGTTCCAGACGGCGATCCGCGCCGTCGTCGCGCCCGTCGCCGGGCGCCTGGCCGAGACGGCGCCCGGCATCGAGCTCGACGTCCAGGAGCGCGAGCCCACCGAGGCGCTGCGCCTCCTGCGCGCGGGCGAGCTCGACGTCGTGCTCCTGGAGCGCGACTACGAGGCCGACTCCCCCGCGCCGCGCGGCACGCGCGAGATCGTGCTGCTCGACGAGCCGTGGCGGCTCGTGGTCCCCGCCGGGATGTCGACTCCGACCCGCCTCGACGACGTGCGCGACGCCGTCTGGCTCGGTCCCGAGCCCGGCACCGCCGCCGCGCGCGCCCTGCGCCGTCTGTCCCGCGGGCTCGGCGGGACGCTGCGCACGCGGCACAACTACTACGACTTCGACGTCGCGCTGTCCCTCGTCGCGGCGGGGCTCGGCGTCGCGATGCTCCCGGCGCTTGCCGTGGAGGGCGGCGCGTCGGACGAGGTGCCCGACGGCGTCACGGTCGTCGGCCTGCCCGGCCTCGGCTCGCGCCGCCTCGTCGCGCGCCACCGCGCGACCCGGCACGAGCCCCGGCCGGTCGTCTCCGCGGTCCTCGACGAGATGGTCGCCGCCGCGGCCGACATCGCGTTCGCCTGACCTGGTCTCTACCTCGGCGGGAGGTCGAAGCGCGTGGCGCCGTAGGGCTCGGCCGTGCCGAACGCGAACACGCGCTCGGGGATCAGACGGTAGACCGCCCATGGCGGCGGGCCGGCGGACGGTGCGCTGAACTCGGCGGTGAGCGCGTCGCCGTCGACGGTCGCGGGCCACCCGTCGGCGCGGAAGCCGGCCGCCGCGCGTTCCAGGGCCTCGGGGTCCGTGACGCGCTCGGCCCTGCCCTCGACGGTGAGGTCGAACGGCTCCGTCGCGACCGTGAGCGTGCAGCGCGGGTCGCGGTGCAGGTTCCGGTTCTTGCGCGTGCCCTCGCCGGAGCACAGGAAGATCTCCTCGTCGAGGACGAGCGCGCCGAACGGCACGACGTGCGGCTTCCCGTCGGGGTCGGTCGTCGCGAGCCACGTCGTGTGCCGGTTCGGCCCGCCGGACCCGGGCTCCTGCGGGAGCCGGCCGAACAGCGTGTCGTGCACGCGCGCCCACTCGATCGGCGGCGTCCCGTAGCCGTCGAGGTTCTTCACCGTCGGGTCGGCGGTCGTCATCGTCCTGCTCCTCTCGTCCCGGTGCGTCCTCACCGGTCATGACGCGCCCGGGCGCCCGGACTCATCGGTCGGGACGTAGCCTGCCGGGGTGGACGTAGCGGTGGTGGGGGCGACGGGGGACGTCGGCCGGCAGGTGTGCACGCAGATCGTCGAGCGACGGGTGCTCCCGCCGACGGCGCGGCTCCAGCTCGTCGGTCGCGCGGGCGGGGCGTCGGGTCGCGCCGTGCACGGGCTGCGCGCGGACCTGGTCGACGCGTACGACGAGCACGCGCCGCTCCTCGACGTCGCGCACTCCCCCGAGGACGTCACGGCCGACGTGATCGTGGTCGCCGCCGGCCTCACTCCCCCGGCGCGCACGGGCGCCGACCCCGACCGCCGCGTCCTCGCCGCGACGAACGGCGCCGTCCTCGCCGAGTACGCGGACGCGATCGCGCGCCACGGGTCGGGGCACGAGGTCGTCGTCGTGGTGACGAACCCCGTGGAGCTCGGCGTCGCCGTCATGGCGGAGCGGCTCGGGCGGCACCGCGTGCTCGGGATGGGCGCGTGGCTCGACACGCTGCGGTTCCGGCGCGAGCTCGCGGTCGAGCTGGGCGTGCGCCGGCACCGCGTCGGCGGGTTCGTCGGGGGCCAGCACGGCGAGGACGCCGTCCCGCTGTGGTCGACGGTCCGCGTCAGCGGTCTCGACGCCGACGAGCGGGCCCGCGCGGTCGCGGCGCTGCGCCGGGGCCGGACGCTCGACGCGCTGCCCGCCGAGATCGCCGCGGCGAAGACCGAGCTGGCGCGCGTCGCGACGGCGGACATGGGCGCGGCGTTCGACCTCATCGACACGTGGCCCGCCGACCTGCGGCTCGTGACGCGACCGTGGATGACGCACCAGTCGGGAGCGAAGACGCCCGCCGGGACGGCCAGCGCGACGGTCGACCTGCTCGAGGTGATCCTCGACGGCCGCGAGATCGTGGTCGCCGGGCAGGTCGCGCTCGACGGCGAGCTCGACGGACGGCTCGACGGACCGCTCGACCGGACCCTCGCGGGGCACGACGGCGTCCCGCACCGCGGCGTGCTCGGCGTCCCGGTGGTCCTCGGGCCGGGCGGGTGGACGCGGGTGCTCCTCGACGACCTGCCCGACGACGAGGCCCGGCGCCTCGCGGACGCGGCGGACGGCATCGAGCGGATGGTCGCCACGAGCACGGTGTCGCGGGACGACGACCGGCCCGCCGGCCGGGAGCGGGCCCGGACCGGTGCGCCCGTCCCGGGTGCGTCGTCCGCGACCGGCGACCGGGCGCCGTCGGGCCGGGCCGGGGCGGAGGCCGCGTGGGTCGCGACCGTGCACGGCCTCGACCAGCCGGGCACGCTCACGGCGCTGACCGGGGTGTTCTCGACGCGCGGGGTCAGCTTCGACTCGCTCGCGACGGAGCCGGTCGATGACGACGGCCGGGCCGGGCGGATCGTCGTGACCTTCCGCGCGACGCCGCGCCGCACGCGGGCCCTCGAGCGCGCGGTGCGCCGCCTCGCGACGGTCCGGTCCGTCGTCGTCGAGCCCGCGTCGGATGCGGAGTTCTCACAGGGCGGCCCCGCGCGCTGAGCGACCCCGGTAACGAGGTCGCTCCCCGGCGGGAACGCGGGCGAAACCGCGGGTTCCTAGCGTGGGACGCGCCGTCGGGCGCTCCCCTGCCGCGACGTCGCCTCAGAGACCGGAGCCCGCCCATGTCCTACGTCAAGCCCGCCGAGCTCGTCCCGACGATCATCGACGCCGGTGCCAGCAAGGTCCTGCTGTCCACGCGCGACACGCTCGTGCGGTCCGCGATGGGCGGCGCGATCCTCGCGATCGCCGCCGCGTTCGCGGTGACGGTCACGGTCACCACGGGCCACGCGATCCTGGGCGCCGTCCTCTTCCCGGTCGGGTTCATCCTGCTGTACCTGCTCGGGTACGACCTGCTCACCGGCATGTTCGTCCTCGGCCCGCTGGCCTGGCTCGACAAGCGACCTGGCGTCACGGTGCGCGGCGTCCTGCGCAACTGGGGCCTCGTGTTCGTGGGGAACTTCCTCGGCGCGCTCGCCGTCGCGGTGATGATGGCGATCGTCGTCACGTACGGGTTCGACACCCCGCCCAACGAGGTCGGTCAGGCGATCGGGCACATCGGCGAGGGCCGTACGGTCGGGTACGCGGAGCACGGGGCGTCGGGCATGCTCACGCTGTTCGTGCGCGGCATGCTGTGCAACTGGATGGTGTCCATGGGCGTCGTCGGCGCGATGATCGCGAAGGACGTGCCCGGCAAGGCCGTCGCGATGTGGATGCCCGTGATGCTGTTCTTCTTCATGTCGTTCGAGCACTCGATCGTCAACATGTTCCTGTTCCCGTCCGGGCTGCTGCTCGGCGGCGAGTTCACGATCATGGACTACCTCGTCTGGAACGAGATCCCCACCGTGCTCGGCAACCTCGTCGGCGGGCTGCTCCTCACCGGCCTCCCGCTCTACCTCACCCACGGCCGCCCGGCGTCGCGCCGCCCCGCCCAGGAGTCCCGGCCCGGCCCGACGGCGGAGCGTGAGCTGGTCTCCGAGCCCGCCTGACGCGGGGCCCGCCCGACGCGATCCCGACCCGAGCGCGCGTCACCGGCTCCGGTCGGCCTCGCGCCGCACGGCGCGCGTCCCGACGACGAGCCCCCCGATCGTGAGCGCGAGCGTCAGGCCCGTCGCGACCAGCACGACGACGAGACCTGCCTCGTCGCCGACGAGGAACAGGACCGGGGCGGCGGCGACGAGCACCCAGCCCGCGGCCTCGCTCAGCGGCCGGGCCGCCCGGTGGGCGGTGCGCCACGCATCGTCGCTCGCGAGTGTCGTCGCGGTGCGGATCCCGGCGAGCTGGTTGCGCCCGAGGCGCCCGGACGCCGTCGCCCGGGCGCACCAGACGAGCAGGACCCCGGCACCGGCGAGCACGAGCAGGAGGACGACGTCGGCGATCGTGTCGGCGGTCATGTCCCCACCCTGTCAGACGGCCGTCACCGGTAGGCGCGGGCCTGGAGCGCGTACATCTCGGCGTACGACCCGCCCGCGGCGGCGAGCTCGTCGTGGGTGCCGAGCTCGGCGACGCGGCCGCCGTCGAGCACGACGATGAGGTCGGCGTCGCGCACGGTCGAGAAGCGGTGCGAGACGAACAGCGTGACGCCGCCGGACGTGCTGCCCGTCCGGTGCGCAGTCTCGGTGAACCGCTCGAACAGCGCGTGCTCCGCGGTCGCGTCGAGCGCGGAGGCGGGCTCGTCGAGCGCGAGCAGGAGGGGGTCGGCGCGCAGCAGCGTGCGGGCCAGACCGAGCGTCTGCCACTGCCCGCCCGAGAGCTGGGCGCCGTCCGCGTAGCTCGTGCCGAGGACCTGGTCCAGGCCGTCGGGCGAGCGCTCGACGATGGGGCGGGCGCGGGCCTCGTCGAGCGCGGCCCACAGGACGTCGTCGTCGTGGAGCGCGTCCACGCGCCCGATCCCGACGTCCTCGCGCAGCGAGAGCTCGAGGCGTGCGAAGTCCTGGAACAGCGTCGCGACGCGCGACTGCCACGCGCTGGGCGCCACCTCGGCGAGGTCCACGCCGTCCGCGAGGATGCGGCCCGACGTCGGCCGGTACAGCCCGCACAGGAGCTTGACCAGGGTGGACTTCCCCGCGCCGTTCTCCCCCACGAGCGCGACGGTCGCGCCCGCGGGCAGGTCGAGGCTGACGCCGTCGAGGACGGGCCGGTCCGCGCCCGGGTAGCCGAAGGTGAGGTTCTCGACGCGCAGGCCGCCGGTGAGGTGATCGGGTAGCTGCCCGACGGCGGTCGCACCCTCGGCGGGCGCGCCACCCGCGACGCCGGCCGCGCCCGGCGGCGTCGCCGTCGCGCGCAGCTCGAGGAGCTTCTCGACCGTCCGTCCGGCGTCCTGCAGGTTGCCGAACAGCGACAGCGCGCCCGCGACCTGCGTGCTGACCTGGATGGCGAGCGTGACGACGAGCACGACCTGGCCGATCGCCGCCGTGCCCGACGCGGCGCTGCGCAGCACGAGGAGGACCGCGGCCCCGTAGGCGAGCGCGAACCACACCTGGCCCGCCGCGCGCAGCAGCGCGGAGCGCCGGTGCGCGCTCCACAGGACCGCGGTCGTGCGGTCCCACGCCGCGCGCTGCCGGTCCGCGACGAGGTGACGCGCGCCGAAGAGCCGGATCTCCTTGGCCGAGGTGCCCGTCGTCCCGGCGGTGACGAGGTGCCGGGAGAGGCGTACGTCGTCGGCCGCGGCGTCGCGCGCCCGGTCGAGCACGCGCTGCGCGCGGTCGGCGAGCCAGACGGGCGGCAGCGCTGCGAGGGGCAGCAGGAGCAGCCACGGCTCGACGAGACCGAGGATGACGGTGGTGACCAGGACCTGGAGCACCATGCCGCCGAGCTGGAGCGTGCCCTCGAGCGCGAGCCGGACCCGCTGCAGGCCCTCGGTCACCGACGTGAGGAGGCGGACACGGTCCGGGTCGTCGAGCTCCGCGAGGTCGGACGAGCCGTGCGTGAGCTGGGCGACCTCGTCCAGCAGGTGAAGCTGCTGGAGGTCCGCGACCTCGAAGTACGACAGGTGGGCGAAGTGGCCCAGCATGAGCTCCGCGACGACGAGGGCCGCCACCGCGCACGCGAGCCCGACGGCGCGCGCGACCTCGGTGTCGACCAGCGCGTCGGTGAAGAGGCCCAGCCCGACGCCGACGAGGGGGCCGGCGAGGAACCCGATCGTCAGCAGCACGCACGCGACCAGCAGGCGGCGCCGGTCGGTCCGCCAGGCGTGGGCGAGCATGAACCGGGCGGCGAGCGCGACGCGCTTCATCGGGCACCTCCGGAGGTCACGGCGGTCGGGGCGCCGGTGGCTCGGGCATCACGGTCGGGACCGAGGTCGGGGTCGGGGCCGTCGGGTGAGCCGTCGCGGAACCGGCGGGCCTGGAGGGTGAAGAGCTCGGCGTAGCGGCCGTCGGCGTCGAGCAGCTCGTCGTGCGTGCCCTGCTCGACGACGCGGCCCTCCGCGACGACGACGATCTGGTCGGCCGGGCGGACCGTCGAGAAGCGGTGCGAGATGACGACGGACGTCACGGCGCGCTCGCCCGCCACCGAGGCGACCGCGCCGTGGGCGAGGAAGCGCTCGAAGAACTCGGCCTCGGCGCGCACGTCGAGCTGCGCCGTCGGCTCGTCCAGGACGAGGACGTCGGCGCCGCCCGCGACCGCGAGGAGGGCGCGTGCCAGGGCGACCCGCTGCCACTGCCCGCCCGAGAGGTCGCGGCCCCCCGCGTACCCGCCGGAGAGCACCGTGTCGGCACCGTCGGCGAGGCCGTCCACGACGCCGTCCGCGCCGGCCGCGACGATCGCCTCGCGCAGCAGGTCGGAGTCGTCGCGCAGCTCGGGCGCGCCGAGCCCGACGTTGTCGGTGACGGAGAGCTCGAGGCGGACGTAGTCCTGGAAGATCAGGGCGAGACGGCGCCGCCACGCCTGGAGCGGGAGGTCGCGCACGTCCACGCCGTCGACGGTGATGCGCCCCCGCGTCGGCTCGTAGAGGCGCGCGAGGAGCTTGGTGGTCGTGGTCTTGCCGGCGCCGTTGAGCCCGACGATCGCCGTCGACGTGCCCGGGACGAGCGTGAGGTCGAGGCCCCGCAGGACCCACGCGCCGTCGTCCGAGTACCGGAACCACACGTCCTCGAAGCGGATCACGCCGTGCGGGACGGGGACGTCGTCGTCCTCCCCGGTGCGCTCGGGCGTGGCCGACCGCAGGCGCTGCTCGAACCGCTCGAGCGCGTCGAACGACAGCAGGCCGAACTGCGTGCGCACGTCGCACTCGGGGAAGTACACGCCGAACCGCAGGGGGATGAGCACCGCCTGGATCGCGACGCCGAGCGCGAAGAGGTCGAGCGTGTCGTCGACGGCGACCAGGACCAGGACGATCGTGCCGCCGACCAGGCCGATCGCCGAGAACCCGACGAACGGCCAGAGCTGGAGCCGACGGTTGACCGCCCACTGCGGCTCGAGGTAGGCCATCGTCTCCCGACGCAGACGGTCGCGCAGCCACCCGAGGACGCCGAGGAGGCGGACCTCCTTGGTGACCCCGGGCGTGGTCGCGAGCTCCCGCAGGTAGTACATCCGGCGCCGCTGGGGGTGGAGAGTCTTCCAGATCGGGGTGAGCTTGCTGAACGTGCCCCGTACCCCCGCGCGCATGGCGAGCGCCGTCGCGAGGATCACGGCACCCGCGACGGGCGAGACGACGGCCGCGACGAGCACCGCCGCGCCGACGACCTGCACGTAGCGGCCGACGAGCGGGACGAGCGCCCCGGCCGCGTCGCCGGGGCTCATGCTCTGGCGCGCGAACGCCGCGCGCGCGTCGGCGACGACGTCGAGCACCTCGGAGTCGTCCAGCAGCGCGAGCGGGGCGTCGGACAGCGCCGCGCCGAGGAGCCGGTCGATGCAGCGCTGGTCGACCCGCCGACCGATCGTCTCGACGATCCCCGCCTGGAACGGCGCGAGGAGCTGCTGCACGACGAGCGCCCCGACCGCGACGCCGAACACCGCGAGGAGGTCGCTCCACCCGGCGCTCGCCGCGCCGTCGGTCATGCTCGGCAGGAGGAAGAGCACGCGGCCCAGGGCGACGATGGACACGAGCGGCAGGAGGGCGAGGAGGACGGTCAGCGCGAGGCCCGCCGCGACGATGGGGACGCCTGCGTGCCGCAGCAGCCCCCACATGGTCGTCCAGCGTCGGACCCGCTCCCCCAGCGGCGGCTGCGAGGCCGCACCTTCGGTCGTCATGGCTCCCCCACCCGCGTCGCTCCGTCGCCTCGTCCGCCGCGACGCTAGCGCGGATCGTTCGGGGTCCGTAGTTATTACCCGTTCGATGAGACGGCCGTGGTGCCCGCGGCGCGGCACGCGCCGGGGCCCGACCGGTATGATCGAGCCCACAACTGCAGTACAGCCGCCCGAACCACGACGGGAGAGCTCGGCGCCACGGTCCAGCGGGCCGCCGCCGGCGCCGAAGGAGCAAACCCTCCCCGGGAATCTCTCAGGCCCCCGTACCGTCGTGGCGAGGCAACTCTGGAAAGCGGCCGTGCGCTCGTCGGACCCCCGGCGGTCGCGGCCCACCGACGGTGCAAGTCGGCGCGCCCCGGCCCTCGCGGCACGGCGGACCGGCAAAACTCTCAGGTCGACGCGTGCGTCCGATGACAGAGCGGGGAGGGACCCGCCGTCGTCCCCTCCACCGGGAGTCCCTCGTGACCCAGCCGTCCTTCGACCCCAGCTCACGGCACAACGCCGCGACCGGTGCGTTCGCGCCGCGCCACCTCGGCCCGCGCGGGCGAGAGGTCGGCGTGATGCTCGACCAGCTCGGCTACGCCTCGCTCGACGCGCTCGTCGACGCGGCCGTCCCGGCGTCGATCCGCACCGAGCGCGCGCTCGACCTGCCCGCCGCGCGCACCGAGACCGAGGTGCTGGACCACCTGCGCGCGCTGGCCGGCAAGAACGTCGTCAAGACGCAGATGATCGGGCTCGGCTACTACGGCACCGTCACTCCCCCGGTGATCCGCCGCAACGTCCTCGAGTCCCCCGCCTGGTACACCGCGTACACGCCGTACCAGCCGGAGATCTCGCAGGGCCGCCTCGAGGCGCTGCTCAACTTCCAGCAGGTCGTCGAGGACCTCACGGGCCTGGACGTCGCGAACGCGTCGCTCCTCGACGAGGCCACCGCGGTCGCGGAGGCCGTCGCGCTCATGTGGCGTGCCTCGCGCGCGAAGAGCGGCTACGTGGCCCTGGACGCCGACCTCTTCCCGCAGACGCTCGCCGTGACGCTCGGTCGCGCGCACGCCGTCGGCCTTCCCGTGGTGGTCGCGGACCTCTCGGGCGGCCTGGACGTCGGCCTCGCCGCCGCCCGCGCGGCGGGGGGCTTCCCCGCCGAGGTGGACGACGCCGCGCAGCTCGTGGGCGTCGTCGTCCAGCAGTCCGGGGCGTCGGGCCGTGTCGTGGACTGGCGTCCCGTGGTGGCGGAGGCCAAGGACGCGGGCGCGCTCGTCACCGTGGCGAGCGACCTGCTCGCCCTGACGCTGCTGGTCTCTCCCGGCGAGCTCGGCGCCGACGTGTCGGTGGGCTCGGCTCAGCGGTTCGGCGTCCCGCTGTTCTACGGCGGTCCGCACGCCGCGTTCATGGCGGTCCGCAAGGGTCTGGAACGGTCCCTCCCCGGCCGGCTCGTGGGCGTCTCGATCGACGCCGACGGCGACACCGCCTACCGGCTCGCGCTCCAGACCCGTGAACAGCACATCCGCCGCGAGAAGGCGACGAGCAACATCTGCACCGCGCAGGCGCTCCTCGCCATCGTGGCGTCGATGTACGCCGTCTACCACGGCCCCGACGGCCTCCGCGCGATCGCCGAGCGCACCCACGCCCACGCCACGACCCTCGCCGACGCCCTGCGCGCGGGCGGGGTCACCGTCGAGCACGACACGTTCTTCGACACCGTCCGCACCGTCGTCCCTGGCCGCGCGGAGGCCGTCGTCGCTGCAGCCGCAGCTGCTGGCGTGAACCTGTACAACCCCGACGCTCATCATGTACAGATCGCCTGCGACGAGACCACCACCGCCGCTACCCTCGCCACGGTACTGGCGGCCTTCGGCCTCACAGACCAGGCCTCTACCTCGCCAGACCAGGCCTCTACCTCGCCGGACCAGGCCTCTACCTCGCGAGGTGGAGGCGTGGTCACGAGCGGTGGTGAGGCGGACGGCGAGGCCGCCGTCCCCACCGGCGGCGTCTCGGACGCCCTGCCCGCGGCGCTCCGGCGCGAGACGAGCTACCTCCAGCACCCGATCTTCCACCTGCACCGCTCGGAGACCTCGATGCTCCGCTACCTGCGGCGGCTCTCGGACAAGGACCTCGCGCTGGACCGCACGATGATCCCGCTGGGCTCGTGCACCATGAAGCTCAACGCGACGGCCGAGATGGAGGCGATCTCCTGGCCGGGGTTCGCGGACCTGCACCCGTACGTGCCCGCCGACCAGGCGCTCGGATACGCGGAGCTCATCGACGGCCTGGAGTCGGCGCTCGCCGAGATCACGGGCTACGCGGGCGTCTCGGTGCAGCCCAACGCGGGCTCGCAGGGCGAGTTCGCGGGCCTGCTGGCGATCCGTGACTACCACGTGTCGCGCGGCGACACGGAGCGCGACGTGTGCCTCATCCCGGCGTCGGCGCACGGGACCAACGCGGCGTCGGCGGCCCTGGCGGGCCTGAAGGTCGACGTGGTGAGGACCGCGGAGAGCGGCGAGGTGGACCTCGACGACCTGCGGGCGAAGCTCGCCGACCACGGCCCCCGGGTCGCGGCGATCATGATCACGTACCCCTCGACGCACGGCGTCTACGAGGAGCACGTGCGCGAGGTGTGCGACCTCGTACACGAGGCGGGCGGCCAGGTGTACATCGACGGGGCGAACCTCAACGCGCTCGTGGGCCTCGCGCGCCCGGGCGAGTTCGGCGGCGACGTCTCGCACCTGAACCTGCACAAGACGTTCTGCATCCCGCACGGCGGGGGCGGCCCCGGCGTCGGCCCGGTCGCGGTCGCCGAGCACCTCGTGCCGTTCCTCCCGGGCGACCCGCTCGCGCCGACGGCGGACGCGGGAGGAGCAGGAGCGGCACCCCGGGCCACGCCGGTCTCCGCGACGCGGTACGGCTCGGCGGGGATCCTGCCGATCTCGTACGCGTACGTCGCGCTCATGGGCCCCGACGGGCTGACCGAGGCGACGAAGACGGCTGTGCTCACGGCGAACTACGTCGCGAGCCGCCTCGCGGACCACTACCCGGTGCTCTACACGGGACCGGCCGGGCTCGTCGCGCACGAGTGCATCCTCGACCTGCGCGGGATCACGGCGGAGACGGGCGTGACGGCGGAGGACGTCGCGAAGCGCCTCATGGACTACGGCTTCCATGCGCCGACGCTGTCGTTCCCGGTCGCGGGCACGCTCATGGTCGAGCCGACCGAGAGCGAGGACCTGGCCGAGCTCGACCGGTTCGTCGACGCGCTGATCGCGATCCGCGGCGAGATCGACGCCGTCTCCTCGGGCCGCTGGAGCGTGGAGGAGTCGCCGCTGCGCGGCGCTCCGCACACCGCGGCGGCGCTCGTCGCCGAGGCGTGGGACAAGCCGTACTCGCGCGAGCTCGCGGCGTACCCGGTCGCGAGCCTGCGCGCCGGAAAGTACTGGCCGCCGGTGCGCCGCATCGACGGCGCGCGGGGCGACCGCAACCTGGTGTGCTCGTGCCCGCCGGTGGAGTCCTACGTGACGGGAGACCTCGCATGACCGACCAGCAGACCGACCAGCCGACCGGAGACCCGACGGGCCGGCCGGCCGACAAGCAGAGCCCGCTGCGCGACGAGCACGTCGCGCTGGGCGCGAACCTCACGAGCTTCGGCGGCTGGCAGATGCCGCTGCGCTACACGTCCGACCTCGCGGAGCACCGCGCGGTCCGTGAGGCCGCGGGACTGTTCGACCTCTCGCACATGGGGGAGATCGAGGTCGCGGGACCGCAGGCCGCGGCCGCGCTGGACCACGCGCTCGTCGGCAACCTCACGGCGGTCACGCCGGGTCGGGCTCGGTACACGATGATCTGCCAGGAGGACGGGGCGGTCCTCGACGACCTCGTCGTGTACCGGCTCGACGACGAGCGCTTCCTCGTCGTCGCGAACGCGGGGAACGCGGACCTGGTCGCGCGCGAGCTGGTCGAGCGCGCCGCCGGCTTCGACGCCACGGTCACGGACCAGGGTGCGGGCACGGCGCTCGTCGCGGTCCAGGGCCCCCGCGCGGAGGAGATCGTCGTCGGGCTGACGGACGTCGCTGGCGCGGACGCCGGCTCGGACGCTGCCGAGACCGTGCGCGGGCTGAAGTACTACGCGGCCGCCCCGCTCGCACTGCGGACGGACGCCGGTCCGGTCGACGCGCTCGTCGCGCGCACCGGGTACACGGGGGAGGACGGCTTCGAGCTGTTCGTGCCCGCGGACCGTGCGGCCGACCTGTGGCACGCGGTGCTCGCGGCCGGTGCGCCGCTGGGCCTCGTGCCGGCCGGCCTGTCCGCGCGCGACTCCCTGCGCCTGGAGGCGGGCATGCCGCTGTACGGGCACGAGCTCGACACGACGACCACGCCGTACGAGGCGGGTCTCGGTCGCGTGGTCAAGCTCGACAAGGTCGCCGCCGACGGCACGCCGCTCGAGTTCGTCGGTCGGACCGCGCTCGCCGCGCGCCGGGAGTCCGCGCCCGCGCGGGTGCTCGTCGGCCTGAAGGGGCTGGGGCGCCGTCCTGCCCGGGCGGGCTACGCCGTCGTGCTGCCCGGGACCGAGCCCGGGGGAGCGGTGGGGGAGTCGGCGCGTCGCGTGGGCACCGTGACCTCGGGGGCGCCGTCGCCGACGCTGGGGTACCCGATCGCGCTGGCGTACGTGACGCCCGAGCTCTCGGCGGAGGGCACCGAGCTCGCCGTCGACGTGCGCGGCCGGGCCGAGCCCGTGGTGGTCGTGCCGCTCCCGTTCTACCGTCGTCCCCAGCAGTCCTGACCCCGCAGTCGTCCCGAAGAGCTCGAAGGAGAACCCCATGACCGAGGCCCAGTTCCCGGCCCACCTGCAGTACACGGCGGAGCACGAGTGGATCGACGGCTCGAACCCGGCCGTCGTCGGCATCACCGCGACGGCGGCCGAGGCGCTCGGCGACATCGTCTACCTGGAGCTGCCGGAGGTGGGTGCCGAGGTGACCGCGGGGAGCGTCATCGGCGAGGTGGAGTCCACCAAGTCCGTGTCGGAGCTCTTCTCGCCCGTCACGGGCACCGTCGTCGAGGTGAACCAGGCCGCGATCGACGACCCGGCGGTCGTCAACTCCGACCCGTACACCGACGGCTGGCTCTTCAAGGTCGACGTGGTGGAGACGGGGGACCTGCTCACCCCGGACCAGTACGCGGCGCACGTCGGGAGCTGATCTCCTGGACGAAGTGTGACGTAGATCACACCGCTGAACCGGCGTCAGACGGCCTGTGGAGACCTTCCACCGCGCCGTCCGGCGCCGGTTCCGTCTGTCCGGAAAAGCCCTCTGACCTGCGAAGACCCGGCCACGCGCGACTCGGCCGACCGGCTTCTGACGTTCGGTCAGATCTCGGGGTGAAAAGTCGCGTCATGAACGGGACCTTCGTCCATCTCTTCTTGTAGCAACACACCGGAACTCGCCACGTGGGGATGACGTGACCGGAGAGCACCTGGAGGAGAACATGAGCACGATCGAGCTGGTCCGCCCCGTGGCGGCCCCGTCGGAGATGATCGCCACGCCGATCGCTCCGCTGACCCGCCGCGAGCGGGTCGTCCTGTCCAACCTGTCTGAGGACGTCACGCTCGAGCAGATCGCCACCAAGCTCTTCGTCACGCGCAACACGGTCAAGTCGCAGGTCCGCAGCCTCTACCGCAAGCTCGGGGTCTCGACCCGCGCCGAGGCCGTCGCCTGGGCGCGGGCGGCCGGCCTGCGCTGACCGACGGCCCGTCCACGCCGGCGGGCCGTCGGCGTGACCGCGTCACCCGCACGACACGACGCCGTGCGACACTCCGCGTATGACTCTGCGCAGACTGGTGGTGGCCGCGGCGATCGTCGACGATCTCGTCGCTCCGCGGCTCCTGCTCAGCGCGCGCCGGTCACGGCCGTCGCACCTCGCAGGTCGCTGGGAGTTCCCCGGGGGCAAGGTCGACCCCGGTGAGACCCCGACGCAGGCGCTGCACCGCGAGCTGCGCGAGGAGCTGGGCGTCGCCGTCGAGCTCGGTGACGAGCTCGTGGGGCCCGACCACGGGACGTGGATCATCACGGACCGGCACGTCATGCGCCTGTGGTTCGCCCGGATCACCGCCGGGGAGCCCCAGCCGCTCGTGGAGCACGACGCGCTGACCTGGCTCGACGCCGGGTCCTGGCTGACCGTCCCGTGGCTCGACGCCGACGTCCGGATCGTCGAGGCGCTCGCACGCCAGGTGGCGGCCGAGGCGGTCTGACGCCGTCTGACGCGGCACCCCGTGCCCCGAGAGGAACCCGCCCCCCCTACCGGCCCGCCCGCCGTGAGTGCTGGGTAGGTGTCGTCAGGAGCGCGGTGACACGACAGATACCCAGCACTCAGCGGGGGCCGGGTCAGCCGACCGGCTGGACCCAGGGGGACGGCGCCGGGGGAGCGACGACCGGCGGGCGGTCGTTGCAGCTCGGCGCGTTGGGCACGAACCGGCCGAGCCAGTTCACGGTGCCCGGCTCCCACGGGCTGAGCGACGTGCCGTCGTTGCCGCCGAGGTCCGTGAGCGTGAACTCGGTGCCGCCGTCGGGGAAGGTGAACGCCCCGCAGTTGTTGACGCCTGCCCAGCCGACGTTGCGCGCGTCGACGTTCTCGAACGTCGCTCCGCCGCGCACGCGCGCGCTCACGACGGACGTCCCGGTGCCGTCGACCCGCACGTCCTTGAAGGCGACGCCCTCGATCGCGACCTGGTCCTTCACGCCCCAGTCGGAGACGAGCATGATCGCGTTGTACGTGCTGTCGAGATAGTGGTCGCCGGTGACGCGGACGTCGGCGTCGATGTCGCGGTCGAGCGCGTAGAACCAGATCGCGCCGAGCCCGATGTTCCAGTTGAGCTCGTACGTCCCCGCCCGAACGGCGGTGTTGTCGGTGAGGTCGAGGCGCCCCGCGAACGGCTCGGCCCCGAACCGCGACCCGACGTGCAGCCCGCTGCCCTCGCGCACCGGATCGGCGACGAGGTTCGCGCGGGCGGTGTTGTCCGTGCCGCCGTAGACCGCGATGCCGTTGGCCAGGGTGTTGGACTGGATCGTGTTGTTCTCGAACACGTTGCCCGCGTTCGCCAGCTTCTCCGACCACATGGCGAGGCCGTCGTCGCCGGAGTTCCGGACGAAGACGTTCCGCACGACCGAGTTCGTCACGCCCCCGTGGAAGTTCAGCGCGTCGGCGATCTGGTCCACGACGACGGTGTTCTCCACGCGCAGGTCGTCCATCGGGCCGTCGAACCACAGCCCCACCTTGGTGTGCTGGATGTACAGGCCGGAGATCGACGAGCTGCTCAGCGCGCCGCCGACGCCGTTGACCTGGTCGGTGTCGACGCGCTCGCGCACGTCCCCGACGATCGCGAAGTCGCGCAGGTGCACGTTCGTGCTGCCGCCCTCGTCGGCGTACCTCCCGTAGAACCCGACGCCGGTGTGCACGGACCCGTCGGGTGCGGGCGTGTCGAGCGCGACCTCCTTGCCCCGGAACACGGTGTACCAGCTCCCCGCGCCCTGGATGGTCACGTCGTCGACGAGCACGTGCCGGTTCACCTGGTACACCCCCGGCGGGACGTACACCTCGAGCCGGTGCTTCTTGGCGAACGCGATCGCCTTGTCCAGCGCGTCGGCGGAGTCGCGACGACCGGTCGGGTCGGCCCCGAAGAGCAGCGCGTTCGCGGCGAGGAGGCGCACCTTCGGGGGCGCGACCTTCTCGGAGTCCAGCAGGTCGATCACGGTCCACTCCGCGGCTCCGCTCGCGGGCACCGTGAGTCGGACGACGTCGCCCTTCTTGTACGTCTGGCCGAGCAGGAGGCGCTGCTCGTCGTAGAACTTCATGGGCCGGAACGGCTTCTCGAACGTCGGCGACGGCGACGTCTGGGCGGGGACGCACGCGCACTCGGTGACCCACCAGCCGGGCTGGAGGAGGTCCGCCGTGGGGTCGTTGGTGAACGGGTACTGGTTGTACAGGTAGGAGTACGCCGAGGTGAGCGTCATGCGCCGGTCGAGCCCGACCTTCTTGCCCTGGCGCAGGACCGACACGTCGAGCGGCGACGTGATCCCCCCGCCCGTGGGGGAGTCGGGGATCGAGTACCGGACCGTGATCGCGTTCGCGTCCGCGGGGAGCGTGAACTCCACGTTCTGCCCCGCCGTGAGCCGGACGGCCGAGCGACCCGACGCCTCGGCCTCGATCGTGTACGCGTCGCGTCCCGGGCCGATGACCGTCCCGGTCGTCACGGCGTTCTCCGCCTCCTGCTCGAGGAACGGGACGGCCGCGCCGCGTCCCTCGACGAGCGCCGGGTCGACGGCGGCCCGGGTCACCACGGCGGGCGCCGGCGGGCGGGGCTTGCCGTGGGCGAGGGCCGACGACGCGGTGCCCGCCACGAGCGTGAGGGCGACGGCCGTGGCGGCTGCGACCCGGGCGCGTCGCCGCGCCACGGGGTGATATGTGCTGCGAATCATCGTTGACCCGTCTTCTCTCGGGAGGCGGTCGGCCTCCGTGCTCACCGGAGGGTGTGCTGACCTCCGGGCCGCTGCGCAGCCGCACCTCCGCGCAGGGTCGTTCGTGCCGAACACTAGAGCGACGTCGATGCGAGCACAAGACTATGTAGCGATATTGCGGTCATTCGTCTACTTCTTGCGTCGGAGTCCTGCCCGTCGGTCGGCGGAGCGCGAGCCGTGGACATCGGCGGGCCACGTGTCTACCCTGGGTAGACGAGCGGTTCTGCCACGGTAGAAAGGTGCCCATGAGCCTCAACATCAAGAACGAGCGCACGCACGCGCTGGTGCGCCGGCTCGCGGAGACCACGGGCCAGTCGCAGACGAGCGCGATCGAGGAGGCCGTCCAGCACCGTCTCGACGAGGTGCTCGAGTCCCGGTCGAGGGGCGACGAGGCCGTCGCCGCCCGACGCGCCGAGATCGCCCGGCTTCTCGACGAGATCCGCGTCGACCTCGACGTCGATGACGTGCGCGCAGCCGAGGCGACGCTCTACGACGAGAGCGGTCTCCCTCGGTGATCGTCGACACGTCCGCGCTCGTCGCCATCGTCCTGGACGAGCCGGGCGCCGACACGCTCTCCGAGATCCTGCTCGCGGCCAGCCGTCCGCGCATGGCCGCCCCGACCCTCGTCGAGCTCTACGCCGTCCTGGACAGCCGATCGTCCCCGGCGCAGCGCCGCCGGCTCGACGCCCTCCTCGAGCTGTACGGGATCGAGGTCGAGCCCTTCACGGCCGAGCACGCCGAGATCGCCCGCGAGGCGTACCGCGAGTTCGGCCGGGGCAGCGGCCATCCGGCGCGCCTGAACCTCGGCGACTGCTTCGCGTACGCGCTGGCCGCGGCGACGCGCGACCGGCTCCTCTTCGTCGGCGACGGTTTCTCGCGCACCGACCTGCGCCCCGCGCACGAGGCCGCACCGCCGGCCTGAGCCGGGTCCGCGCGCCGCGCTCGACCCCGGACGACGCGCGGACCTGCACCGCGCCCGGTACGGTCGCCGCGTGAGCCGCCTCGGAGCCAGGACGCGTGCCTCCGCCGCCGCCGCGGGGGAGAGGGTCCCGCCGTGGGTCTCCGTCACGCTCGGCGTCGTGTGCGCGGTCGTCGGCGCGGTCCTCGTCCTGCGGCCGTTCGCGTCGCTCGCGTTGCTGGTGGTCGCGGTCGTCGTCGGAGCCGTCGTCCTCGGCGTCACGGAGCTCGTCGGGGGCCGGTCACCCGAGCGGCCCGACGACCCCGGTGCGCCGCAGTCTCCGCGGTGGCCGCACGTCGCGCGCGGCCTGCTGTTCCTCGCGCTCGCGGTGGCGGTCGTCGTGTGGCCGGCGCCGTCGATCGTCGTCGTGGCGGTCCTCGTCGGCGTCGGGCTCGTCGTCGCGGGCGTCCTGGACGGGTTCGAGGGGGCCCGGTCGGCCGGCGTCGACCGCTGGACGCGCGTCGCGCTCGGCATGGCCTCGGTGGTGCTGGGCGTCCTGGCCCTCGCGTGGCCGGACGTCACGGTGCTCGTCGTCGCGGTGGTCTTCGGCGCGCGCGTCGTGGTCCTCGGCGTCCGCCTCGTCGTCGCCGGGGTCCGCCGCGCTCGCGGGCCGGCGGGACCGTCCGGCGCCACCGACGGTGCCGTGCCCGGCGGCGGGGGAGGCGCGCCCGCAGCGCCCGGCACGTCCGAGCCTCGCCGCCACGGCCGGGTGGCGCTCGTCGGCGCGGTCCTGGCGGTGGTCGCGGCCGGCGCGCTCGCGGCCGTCAGCGTCGGGCTGCACCGTGCGGCGCCGCAGGTCGACGCGTTCTACGACCCGCCCGCGTCCGTCCCGGGCGAGCCCGGTCGGCTCCTGCGCGCGGAGCCGTTCACGCGCGAGATCCCCGACGGTGCGACGGCGTGGCGCATCCTCTACACGACCACCCGCGACGAGGGCGAGCCCGCGGTGGCGAGCGGGATCGTCGTCGTGCCGGACTCCCTCCGGGACGACGCCGCGCCGCCCGTGATCGCGTGGGCCCACGGCACGACGGGCTACGCCCGGGGCTGTGCGCCGTCGGTCCTCGCCGAGCCGTTCGAGTCCGGCGCGTTCTTCCTGCTCGACGACGTCCTCGCGCACGGCTGGGCGCTCGTCGCCACGGACTACGTGGGCCTGGGGACCGACGGCCCGCACCCGTACCTCGTCGGGCAGGGCGAGGCGCGGTCCGTGCTCGACGCCGTCCGCGCCGCGCGGGAGCTGGACGGCGCGACGCTCGGCGAGCAGACCGTCGTCTGGGGACATTCGCAGGGCGGCCACGCCGCGCTGTGGACCGGTGCGGTCGCCCCGGAGTACGCGCCCGACGTCCCCCTCGCGGGCGTCGCCGCGCTCGCGCCCGCGAGCGACCTCACCGGCCTCGTGCCCCACCTGGAGAACGTCGCGGGCGGCAGCGTCTTCGCGTCGTTCGTCGTGGAGGCGTACGACGCGATCTACCCGGACAGCGACGCGGCGGGGTACGTCCGGCCCGGTGCGCGGTTCGTCGTGCGGGAGATGGCGTCGCGCTGCCTGTCGGAGCCGAGCGCGCTCGTCTCGGTCGCGGAGGCCCTGTCGATGGACCAGCCGCTGTGGACGACCGACCCGACGACCGGCCCGCTCGGCGAGCGCCTGGCCGAGAACGTGCCGACGGGTCCGGTCGCCGCGCCGCTGCTCGTCGCCCAGGGGGCTTCCGACACGCTGATCCTCCCGACGGCGCAGGAGGCGTACGTCGGCGCGCGGTGCGCGGCCGGGCAGCCGGTCGACTACCGCACCTACCAGGGCCGGGACCACGTCGGGCTCGTGCAGGCGGACTCGCCCGCGGCGACGGACCTCGTGCGGTGGACCGAGGCGCGGCTCGCGGGCGAGCCGCCGACCCCGACGTGCGCCGCCGGGTGACCGGTCCTCAGGGAGCGACCAGACCGCCGTCGGGCGCGCGTACGCCCGCGGCCCACGCGTCGTGGCCCGCGAGGTCCGCGGGGTAGCGGGCCGCGGCGCGCTCGTCGAGGTCGACGCCGAACCCGGGCGCGTCGTGCGGGCGCAGCCAGCCGTCCACGATCCGCAGCGTGCCGGGGAAGACCTCGTGCACGGCGTCGGAGTACACGTGGCCCTCCTGGATGCCGAACGCGGTCGACGTGACGTCGAGCGCGACGTTCGCCGCCGCGCCCACCGGGGAGGTGTCGCCCGGCGCGTGCCAGGCCGTGCGCACCCCGACCAGCTCGGCGGCGGTCGCGAGCGCCCGGCCCGCGCTGAGCCCCCCGATCGCGCTGATGTGGCACCGGATCAGGTCGACGCCGCCACCGAGGACGAGCCGGGCGGCGTCGGGGAACGACGTCGCGAGCTCGCCGACCGCGATCGGCACCGGTGACGCCGCGCGCACCTCGGGCAGGCGGTCCCAGTGCTCCGGCGCGAGGACGTCCTCGAGGAAGAACGGGCGGTACGGCTCGAGGGCTCGCGCGAGCATCACGGCCTGCTTGGGGGTGAGGCGCGAGTGGACGTCGTGCAGCAGCTCGACCTGCTCGCCGAGCGCCTCGCGGGCGGCGGCGAAGAGCCGGGGCGTGCGGCGCAGGTACTCCTCGACGCTCCACCCGCGCGGGTTGGGCGCGGCGGGGTAGCCCGGCTCGGGGTCGGCGGCCGTGCCGTAGTGGCCGATGCCCGGCTGGCCGGTCTGGATGCGCACGTGCCGCCACCCGGCGTCGACGATCCGGTGCGCGTCGTCGATCGTCTCCTCGACGGTGCGCCCGCTCGCGTGGAGGTACGTGTCGGCGGCGTCGCGCACCTTGCCGCCCAGCAGCTCGTGCACCGGCATGCCCGCGCGCTTGCCGGCGATGTCCCACAGCGCCATGTCGAGCCCGCTGATCGCGTTGTTCCCCACTGGCCCCTCGCGCCAGTACGGCGCGAGGCGCACGAGGCGCACCAGGTCGCCGACGTCGCCGGGGTAGCGACCGACGACGATCCGCTCGAGGTGCTGCTCCACGTACGCGGCCACCGCGTGCCAGCGCTGCGTGTACGTCGCGCACCCGAGCCCGTAGAGGCCGGGCACGTTCGTGTCGACGCGCACCACGACGAGCGGGATGCCGTCCGGCGCCGTGACGATCGCGCGCACGCCCGTGATGCGCGTGCCGTCGCGCGCGGGCCACGGGTTCGCGAACGCCGGGTCGACGGGGTGGACGGTGCTGAGCGGGGCGTCGGTCACGGGGTCTCCGGGGTGGGTCGGGCGTCGGGCTGGGTGCGGGGCCGGGCGGCAGTCCCGCCGTCGGGTGGGGCGGGCGCGTCGTCCGGGCGGTGGAGCGAGTGCCGCGGCCGGAAGCCGAGCAGCTCGCGCGCGCGGCGCGTGTCGACGAGGCCGTCGCGCGGCCCGATCGCGCGGGTGAGGGGTACCTCGGGCGCGTAGCGGGCGAGGAGCTCCGGGGTCGGGGCGTCCAGGAGCGTGTCGTCGGCGGCGAGCCCGACGACGTGCGCGCCCGTGAGGTCGGCCGTCAGCCCGGCCTCGATCGCCGCGACCGCGTCGCGCAGGTCCAGGTAGGCCCAGCCCTCGCGTGCCATGACGCGCGGGTCGCGGGCGACGGCGGCCGCGGTCTCCCGGAGCCCGGCGGCGTCGCGCACGTGCGGGAAGCGCAGCGCGACGACGTCGAGACCCCACCGGCGCCACGCGGCCCGGGCAGCAGCCTCGTCCGCCTGCTTCGAGAGCGAGTAGGCGTCGGCGACGTCGGCCGGCACGTCCTCGTCGAGCGGGTAGTAGGCGGGGTGCACGTCGTGGGGGTTCATGGGGACCCCGAACGCGTTGATGCTGCTCGCGAGCACCGCGCGCCGCACGCCCTGCTCGCCCGCGAGCGAGAGCACGGCCCAGGTCGCCGTCGTGTTGGTCGCGTACACCTCGAGCGGGGTGCCCAGGTTCGGGTGCGGGATCGCCGCGAGGTGGACGACGGCGTCCGCGCCCTCGAGCCCGCGGCCCACGTCCTCGGGGGAGCGGGCGTCGCCGACGACGAGCCGGTCGGCGGGGCAGGGGTGCTCGAACGCGGTGGACAGGGCCGTGACGACGTACCCGCGGTCGAGGAGATGCTGCACGGTCGCGCGGCCGATACCGCCGTCGGCGCCGGTGACGAGGACGCGCGTCATGCCCTCACCCTACGTCCCGGTCAGGCCTTGTCGTCGCGTTCTTGCGGGCTGTCTGTCGTCGTCTTGCTCTCCGGGGTGGCGGCGATCGCCCGCGCGCGCAGCATGCTCGCGACGTCCGCGAGCGTGCTGCCCACCGCGCGCGGCGCGCGCTCGGGGCGGAGGTAGCGGGCGTCGTCGTCCCCGTCGTCGATGTCGCCCCGCAGCGCGTCGGCACCGGTCCAGGGCGGCGGGGCGTCGGCCGGGACGGCGGTCGCCGTCGTCGCTCCCGGCACCACGCGGCCGCCCCCGGCTCGCCACGCGAGCGTCGCGTCGACGAGGCGGCGGTACACGCCCGCGTCGAGCGGGTCGCGGAGCCACGCGTCCGCCGCCTCGGCGACGTGCCGCGCGAGCCGCGCGTCCTGCTCGGTCATGCGGTCTCCTCGGGCGCTCGTTCCTGCTGCGCGCGAGCCTAGTCCCGGCCGATCGTCGCCACCGGACGACAGCCCTCCGGGAGGCGGGTGCACACCGAGGGTATACACCGAGTGTGCACCTGTGGTTCACTCGCCCCATGACGGTCCCCATGGCGATGCTCGCGCTGCTCGACACCGGTCCTGCGCACGGGTTCGTGCTCAAGCGGAGGTACGACGGACTGCTCGGCCACGAGCGCGAGCTGCGGTACGGGCAGGTCTACGCGACCCTCTCCCGGCTCGAACGCGACGGGCTCGCGGCGGGCGTCGGGGTCGAGCCCGGAGCGGGGGCTGACCGCAAGGTGTACGCCATCACGCCCGGCGGCGTCGCCGAGCTCGACCGCTGGCTCACGACCCCGAACCTCCCGGGCGGACGCCCGAGCGAGCTGTTCACACGGGTCGTGCTGGCGCTCGCGAGCGGGCGGGAGGTCACGGGGATCCTCGACGCCCAGCGCGACGTGTACCTCGTCCGGATGCGCGAGCTCACGGCCGCGCGCCGGGCGGGCGACGCCGTCGACCGGCTCGCGGGCGACTACGAGACGGCGCACCTCGAGGCGGACCTGCGCTGGATCGAGGTCGCTGGGGCGCGGCTGGGGGACCTGCGCCGTGACGTCGCGGAGGCGCTGGGCGCGCCAGCGGCGGGCGCGCACCCGGAGGCCCCGGCCGGCGACGACGGCGGTGCCCGGTGAGCGACGGGGCGGCGCGGGACGTGGTGCTGTCGGCGCGCCGGATCGAGCACGCGTACGGCGCCGACCCCGTGCTGCGCGGGGTCGACCTCGACGTCGTCGCGGGCGAGGTCGTCGCGCTCATGGGGCCTTCCGGCTCCGGAAAGTCGACGCTGCTCCACCTCCTCGCCAGCCTGCTCGTGCCGGACGCCGGCCAGGTGCGGCTGCTCGGCCGGAGGCTCGACACCCTGGGGGAGCGCGCCCGCGCGCAGGTGCGCCTGCGTGACCTGGGCTTCGTGTTCCAGTTCGGCGACCTCGTGCCCGAGCTGACGGTCGTGGAGAACGTCGAGCTGCCCCTGCGGCTGCTCGGCACCCGGCGGCGCGAGGCGCGGTCGGTCGCGCTCGGGCAGCTCGACCTCCTCGGCATCGCCGACCTCGCCGACCGACGCCTCGTCGAGGTCTCGGGCGGGCAGGCGCAGCGCGCCGCGGTCGCCCGTGCGCTCGTCCACCGGCCCGCCGTCGTGCTGGCCGACGAGCCCACCGGCGCGCTCGACACCGTGGCGGGCGAGCTGGTGCTCGAGGCGCTCGTCGGCGCCGCGCGCGACACGCGGACCGCGGTCCTGCTCGTCACGCACGAGGTCGGCGTCGCGGCCTGGGCCGACCGCGACGTGCAGATCCGCGACGGCCGCGTGCGCCCGACGGCGGTCCTCGCGTGAGCCCTCTCGTCCTCCTCGGCGCGCGTCTCGTCCGGGCCGGCGGACCGCTGCGCGCCGTCTCGCTCGTGACCGGGTGCGCCGTCGCCGTCGCGCTCCTCGCAGCCGCGTGGGCCCTTCCGGACGCGCTGTACCCGGTCGTGCGGCCCGGAGACGTGAACCCGCAGCGCGGTGTGCTCGTCTCGCTGCTCGCGCTCGTCGTCGTCCCGGTCGCGGCGCTCCTGCTCGCCGTGGGGCGGCTGTCCTCGACGGTCCGCGACCGGCGGCTCGCGGCCCTGCACCTCCTCGGCGTGAGCCGGGCGCGGCTCGCTCTCGTCGCCGCGGTCGAGAACGGGATCCCCGCGCTGCTGGGTGCGGGACTCGGTGCCGTGGGGTTCGTCGTGGTCCGGGGTGTGCTGGAGCACCTGCTCGACCCGGTGCTGCGGGCGCCGATCACGGGCGGATGGCGCCTCGCCACGGTCGTGCTCGGCGTCGTCGTGCTGTCCGTCGTCCTCGCCCTCGCGTCGTTCCGGCGGCTCGACGACCCGCGCGCCGCGACGAGCGAGTCCGCCCGGCCCCGGCTCTCGCTCTGGCGGCTCGCCCCTGTGCCCGTCGCCCTCGCCTGCTTCGGGATCCTGCTGACGACCCCGCCCGACGAGGTGGACGACGCGACGGTCGTGGCGCTGCTCGTCGGTCTCGCCGCCTCCGGGGTCGCCGTCGTCCTGGTCACGCCCCTGGTCTCCTCGCGGGTCTCCGGGACGCTCACCCGCACGGGGAGCGTGCCCGCGCTGCTCGCCGGCAGGGCGGTCCAGACCCAGCCCGCGGCGACCGGCCGCCGCGTCGTCGCTCTCGGCCTGACGGTCTTCGTCGCTTTCGCCGCCGCGGGGTACCTCGGCGTCTACGAGTCCACGCCGCACCTGGCGTACGCGATCCACAGCATCGAGGAGGGCCCGCAGCGGATGTTCGTCACGGCGGGCGACTCGCAGGAGGACCTGCGCGACAAGGTGCTCCCCGCCGTGGAGCGGGTCGACGGCGTGCTCGACGCCGAGCTCTCCTACGCCGTCGACCCCGTGACGTGCGCCGAGGGCGACGGGTCGGACTGCCCGTCCGTCTACGTGGGCACGTGCGAGCGGCTCGGGCGCGCGATCGTCGTGGCCGGCTGCCGCGACGACCAGGCGGCGTGGATCGTGCACGGCGCCGGCGACGCGTCCCCGGCGTGGGCGCCCGAGCGGGTCGACACGCTGCTCCTCGCCGACCGGGACTCCGGCGCCACGCACACCGTCCCGCTGCCCGGCGAGATGACGCAGGACGACGACGCCGTGACGTCGCAACGTCCCCTGGGTGGAGCGTCGTACGACGTGTTCGTGCCGCAAGGGCTCGCGGACGGCTGGGGCGTCCGGGTCTCGGGTGCCGAGCTCACGGCCCTCGGCGGGCCGGACGTGCGGGAGCGGCTGCTGGCCGTCGTCGAGGCGCACGGTGCCTGGGGAGACGTGCCCGAGCTGCACGACTACCGCCAGGTCGTCACCGTGCGCACCACGGTGTGGAGCGTCGTCGGGATCGCCGTCGCGGTGTCGCTCCTGACGTACGGACTGACGACGATCGACCGCGCGCGGGAGCGGCGCCGCGGACGCGCGCGGCTCATGGCCGTCGGCGTCCCCGCCCGGGTGCTGCGCCGCGCGCAGGCACTCGCCGGCGCCCTGCCGCTCGTCGTCGCGGTCGTGGTCGGTACCGGTCTCGGCGTCGTGGCGACGGCGGCGTACTCCCACGTCGCCGGAGCCGTGTTCGCGATCGAGCCGACCGTCCTCGCGCTCATGATCGCCACCGTCCTCGTGGGAGCGCTGGCCGTCTCGCTCGCGACCCTGCCTCTCACACGGAGCACGGTCACGGCGGAGGCCCTCCGGCAGGAGTGACGCGGCGCGTTGCGAGTGCCCGCGCGGCGCGCGACGGTGGCGAGCGGAGGTGGTCGCCGTGGCCGACGTGTTCCCCCGGATCGCCCAGGTCGTGCTCGACACGACCGACGCGCGCGCGCTCGCCGAGTTCTACCGTGCACTGTTCGGGCTCGCGTACCGCGCGGGCGACGAGCCGCCGCCGGCGGGCGACCCGGACCCGGCGGGTGCGGACTGGCTCGTGCTGCGCGCCGCGCCGGGCGGGGTTCAGCTCGCGTTCCAGCAGGTCGGCGCGCTCCCGCCGTCGACCTGGCCGGACGAGGGCGTGCCGCAGCAGCTCCACCTCGACTGCACCGTGCCGGACGTCGCGGAGCTCGACCGGCAGCACGAGCGCGCCCTCGCGCTCGGGGCGCGCCTGCTCCACGACCGCTCGGACGACCCGGAGGAACCGCTGCGCGTCTACGCCGACCCGGCGGGCCACCCCTTCTGCGTCTTCGTCGGCTGACCGCCGGAGATCGACCCTTGCATACCCCCCACCGGTATAGTACCTTCACCGCCAGATACCCCCATGGGGTATCTGGCGACGGGTTGCCGTCGCCTCGCGTGCCGCCGTCCCCGGCGGCCGGACAGGGCCTTCGAGGCCCGGAGGAGGACGCTCGATGTCGGACGCATCGAGGCGGGGGTGGGCCCTCGGGCTCATCGCCACCGCGCAGTTCATGGTCATCATGGACACCTCGATCATCGGGGTGGCCCTCCCACGCATCCAGGAGGACCTGGGCTTCACGCCGGGGAACCTGTCGTGGGTCTTCAACGCGTACGTCGTCGCGTTCGCCGGGCTCCTGCTCCTCGGGGGCCGGCTCGCCGACCTCTTCGGCGCCCGGCGCATCTTCGCGATCGGCTGGGCGGTGCTGCTCGTCGGCTCCGTCGTCGCCGGGGCGGCCGAGACCGTCGCGGTCGAGCTCACCGGGCGCGTGGTCCAGGGTGCCGGCGCCGCGCTCGTCGCCCCCGCCGCGCTCACGCTGCTCATGTCGATCTTCGGGTCCAGCCCTCGGGAGCTCACGCGGGCGCTCGCGGTCTACGGTGCCGCCGCACCCGCGGGCGGTACGGCCGGCGTCTTCCTCGGTGGGCTCATCACCGAGTACGCGAGCTGGCCGTGGGTGTTCTGGATCAACGTGCCGATCGCCGTGCTCGTGCTCGCCGTCACCCGGGTCCTGCTCCCCGCCGGTTCGACCACGCGGGGGTCCGTCGACGTCGTGGGCGCGCTCACGGTCACCGTGGGCCTCGGTGCCCTCGTCTTCGCGGTCGTGCGGGCGCCCGAGGTCGGGTGGGGCGCGGCGCAGACGTGGGTCGTGCTCGGCGCGGCGCTCCTGCTGCTCGTCGGCTTCGTCGTCAGCCAGGCCCGACGCAGCGAGCCGCTCGTCCCGCTGCGGATCTTCCGGACCCCGAACCTCGGGGCGGCGAACCTCGCCCAGGCGCTGCTCGGCGCGGCCTGGGTCGCGATGTGGTTCTACCTCAACCTGTATCTGCAGCAGGTCCTCGGGCTGGGCGCCTTCGCCTCCGGCGCCGCCCTCGTGCCGATGACCGCGCTCGTCATGGTCGGGATGGTCGCGCTCGCGCCGCGCCTCATCGCCCGCTGGGGGAGCAAGGCCCTGGTCGTCGCCGGTCTGCTGGTCCTCGCGGTCGGTCTCGGGTGGCTCTCGTTCGTCCGGCCCGACGGCGCGTACGCCGTCGACGTCCTGCCCGCGACGCTCGTCGCGGCGCTCGGGATGTCGCTCGCCTTCATCCCGTCGCTCGGGACCGCGATCTCCAGCGCCCCGCCCCAGGACGGCGGCCTCGCGTCCGGGATCGTCAACACGAGCTACCAGGTGGGGTCCGCCCTCGGCCTCGCCGCGATGACGGCCGTCGGCGCGGCGTTCGGGGCGACCGCGAGCGACGACCTCGTCGCGCTCACCGACGGGTACTCGGCGGTGTTCCTCGGGGCCGGGGTCGTCGCGCTCGTCGCGGCGCTCCTCAGCGCGGTGCTGCTCCGCACGCCGCCCCGCACCGGGGCCGGCGAGCCGGCGCGCGAGAGCGAGACCGTCGGCGCGTGAGCCGCGCACGACACGCCGCGGGCGGTCGCGGGCGACGCGCGCGACCGCCCGCGGCGTGCCCGGCGCCGAGCGAACAGGTCAGGCGGACTTCTCCCGCGGGGTGCGGCTGCGCGCGGTGGAGGTGCGCGGCACGATCGTGGGGTTCACGTTGTCCAGCACGACCTCACGCGTGATCACGACCCGCTCCACGTCATCACGCGACGGCACGTCGAACATCAC